>JACMKU010000185.1 GCA_014379965.1 Chitinophagaceae bacterium | reverse complement strand
TGGGTCGTTTAAAACTCACCTGCTCTTAACTACGGAGCTTCACTTCTCTTCAAGCGGGACATTACATCTAAAAACGACCCACTCACTATTGACCACTGACCACTCACCATTGACCACTCACCATTCACTTTCCTTATTTTTGCCGCCATGATCTGGATTACAAAGAAATTTGATGAGCTCTCCACGCAAGAGCTATATGCCATTCTCCGACTTCGTAGCGAAGTATTTGTCGTTGAGCAGAAGTGTGTGTTCCAGGATATGGATAATAAAGATCAATTCTGTTTTCATCTATTGGGATGGAGCTCTAATGACCTGGTCGCTTATACGCGATTGGTTCCACCTGGCATTTCCTATGAGCAACCTTCGATAGGTAGGGTAGTGACATCTCCTCTTGTTCGATCAGCTGGAATCGGCAAGGCACTGATGGAAAAAAGCATTGAAGAGACGGAACGCCTGTTCGGTTCACTTCCAATACGCATTGGTGCACAGGTATATCTAACGAAATTTTACAATTCACTTGGCTTCAAACAGAGCAGTGATATATATGATGAAGATGGAATCGATCATATTGAAATGATACGCCAGCCTATCTCGTAGTTCCCCTAAGTAGAACAACTTTTTGCCCTCATGTATTGAAAGAAACTTTAGGTTTTCTTTCATACTTGGCGCTATCTTTTTCTACTTTGCTCCTGAATTCCAATAGTAGAAAAACCAGAAATCCGATAACTATGAGAACAAATGTACCCTCAGTACGTATTATTGTACTGCTCCTGGCGCTGACCATTTGCGCCCCGCGTTCCCAATCACAATCAATTACAACAGGCGATGGAAGGTTCGAGATCGGCTTAGGCTTCGGTCCTATGTTCTTTCTTGGCGACCTTGGTGGAACGGCAGGTGTCGGTAAACCTTTCGTAAAGGATATCGACTTCCCATTAACTAGAATCTCCAAAAATCTTTTCGTCAATTATTACCCTTCCGAGTGGCTCGGGTTTCGCGCAGCGATCAACCATGGTGTACTCGAAGGTGATGATGCCGAAGCTCCGAATAAGGGTGGTGCTGAAATGGACCGCCTTGAGAGAAACTTACATTTCAAGACTTCTGTACTCGAGGGATACCTCGCGGCGGAAATCTATCCCACTGTATTCTTCGAGAAGTTCGATGGACTAGTTGGCAAACTCCGTCCTTATGGTCTTATCGGTATCGGCGTGATGAAGTACAATCCAAAGGCAGAGTTGAATGGTCAGTGGATTGCTCTGAAACCTTTACGCCTGGAAGGCCAGGGAATGGCGGAATATCCTTCACGTAAGGAATACAGCCTGATGCAAAAAGAGATTCCAATGGGCTTCGGCTTCAAGTACTATATCAAAGACAACATGTATGTAGGTCTTGAAGTATTGCATCGCAAAATGTTTACTGACTACATCGACGACGTTAGTACCGGTTATATTGACCCAATCTATTTCGATACGTACCTGTCTGCTGCCGATGCTGCAAATGCAAGGAAGCTCTACTACCGCGGTACGTATGCCGGAGCACTTTCACGCCCCCAGGAAATTCAAACCTATCAGCGTGGAGATCCTAAGGAAAATGATGCCTTCTTCTCAACCATCCTTCGCTTTGGATGGAGATTGAATGGAGATGATGAGCATAGCAGGGCGAGAAGGCAGATGAGATGTCCAGTCTTCTATTAAACCCCGATAAATCAAATCCAAACCACCCATGAAACAAAAATTTACACTCGTAATCACAGGAACTTGTATTGTCCTGTCGGCAATACTGATGCAGTCGTTTGTATCAGCTTCCGTCAAGACTGCAGGTGAGGATCCAAAGGAAAAGGAAAGGAAGGAAGGCAAGATGAACGTGGCAGCAAAGTCTGCAGCCTCCCGGAATAACAGTTCCGTAAAGATCTATCCCGATATTTTCAAACGGGTAATGCACGTTGTCGCCAAGGATGACAATGATGGCCAGGGTCTTGATTTCTTCGTTTTCGATCTGGAAGGAACCCTCATGCAGCATTACAAAATGAAATCCGGTGATCATCAAAAAATAACCGGCCTTCACAGAGGCAAGTATGTTTTCCGTGTTTTCGCCGGCGATGAAGAAACCGCCACAGGGAATTTCGACATACGCTAATCGTTAGTAATTGTTCTTTAACCGAATATTTCAACTCTGTTCCAATAAGCGGCAGAGAGCTTAATAGAATCTGATACCCTGGTTGATTAAACCTGATCCGTTCTCTATTGGTACTCTCATATACGTATAAATTTTATTAAACACTTTCTGCCAATGCTTATTGGAATTTTTTTTTATTCAATCATTCATTATAACGTTTAAGAGTTTAACGTTTAACGTTCTTAAACGGGAAGACGCAATCTGAGATCCACCACTCAAATTACCATATGAACTACGATGTAAAACCTCAATGCACTGGCTGAATCATTTATTAGGGAAAGGTTCGACTCAAGAACGTTAAACGTTAAACCCTTAAACGTTAAACACCTAATCCCTACTGGCACTATTCTATCTCCCTCACATGTGCTTAACCCGTTCATAATTTTTGTCCCGATCATCCTGCTACCAGTTAAAATCTACTTACATTAGAAGATGCATGACCGTACCCGCTAAGGCGGAAGCCGAAAAGCCATACGAGTAGGCGACACCATTTCAACCAACTGTTATGCAAAACAAGAACATTCACCAGCAAAAATTGTATTCACTAATCCTTGCCGGAATTACCTTCCTTGGACTTATCCTTCCATGGGCCGTTGTTGACCTGGGAATAATAGGGGGAAGAACAAACGGCTTTTCCGGATGGGGTATTCTCACGCTTCTTGGCGTGGTCGGGGTAGTTGTTTCGTCCTTATTGGAAGATAAATTCTCACCCTACAGCAAAACCATGAAGCTTGGCGCCATGGCCAGTTTCGGAGCAATTACTCTTGGCGCATTTATCGTGCTCATGCAGATCGTCGGAAATCGTGGGGGCTTTAATGTAGTGAAGACGGGCATTGGTCTCTGGTTAGCCTTGATCGCGGGGATACTGGGACTATTATGGCTAAACGGTGTCATCAAACTCAACCCCAAGTCGCCGTGATGCTTCACGCAAAGGATTTCACGCAAAGACGCAAAGTCACGCAAAGACGCAAAGGCTACTTCTTATCAAAGACTGCGCATTTCTAAATACGTTAATAGTTTAAGTTACATTTTGCATGACTTAGGGCCTTTGCGTGAAACTCTTTGCGTCTTTGCGTGACTTTGCGTCTTTGCGTGAAATCTTTGCGTGAAATCTTTAACTTAACTCAGGTCTTAAGAAATCCGCCGTGAAACTCTCTTTGTTATTGAGTAAATCTTCAGGCGTCCCCTCATACAATATCCTGCCACCACCATCGCCGCCCTCCGGCCCCAGGTCGATGATATAGTCGGCGACCTTGATCACGTCCATATTGTGCTCTATCACCAATACAGTGTTCCCACGATCGACAAGTTTGTTGAGTACATCCAGCAGATGCCTGATGTCTTCGAAGTGCAGACCCGTAGTAGGTTCATCGAGTATATAGAAAGTCTTACCAGTATCTCTCTTACCCAATTCAGTCGATAACTTCACTCGTTGCGCTTCTCCCCCGCTGAGTGTAACTGCGGATTGACCGAGGGTGATATAACCGAGTCCTACATCCTCTAACACCTTTATTTTTCTAAACAGGTAAGGTATCGGCTGAAAGAATTCCACGGCCTCCTCAACAGTCATTTCTAATACATCGGCAATCGACTTACCCTTGTACCTTATCTCGAGCGTTTCCCTGTTGTATCGTTTCCCATTACATTTCTCGCAATGGACGTAAACGTCGGGTAGAAAATTCATTTCAATCACGCGCATACCACCCCCCTCGCACACATCACAGCGGCCACTTTTTACATTGAAGGAAAACCTGCCGGCGTTATACCCTCTGATCTTGGCTTCAGGTATCGAGGCAAATAACGTCCTGATCTCGGTGAAGAAACCGCAATAAGTAGCCGGATTGCTTCTAGGCGTTCTGCCAATGGGAGACTGGTCAATCTCTATCACCTTATCTATATGCTCAAGTCCTTTGATCGATTTATATTCCAGTGGCACACCTTTCGAACCAAAAGCATGATGCGACAGGATCGGGTATAAAGTCTCATTGATCAACGTTGATTTGCCGCTGCCACTCACGCCGGATACGACTATGAATTTTCCCAACGGAAACTTTACATCGACATTCTGAAGATTATTCCCTTTCGAACCCTTCATCTCGATAAACTTTCCGCTGCCCTTCCTTCGCTCCTTAGGCACTTCGATCTTATGAAAGCCGTTGAGGTAGCCGGATGTGAGCGTGTCGAGCTTTAGTAGTTGTGCAGGATTTCCCTGGGCTACAATTCTTCCACCATGATGACCGGCTTTCGGACCGATGTCAATCAGGTGATCGGCGGCCATCATGATGTCCTTATCATGCTCTACTACCAATACACTATTTCCTATGTCCCTAAGATTTTTCAACGCATCGATCAGCCGGTGATTATCTCGCTGATGAAGCCCGATCGATGGCTCATCAAGTATATAGGTAATGCCCTGCAACTGCGATCCTATCTGCGTCGCCAGCCGAATCCTTTGCGATTCGCCGCCGCTCAATGTCTTTGAAGACCGGTTTAAGGTCAAATAAGTCAGGCCTACATCCAGCAGGAATTGCAGTCGTTCACGAATCTCTTTCAACACATCCTTGGCAATCAAATTTTGCTTATTATTTATCCTTAGCTCAATGCCATCCAGCCACGCGGCGAGATTATCGAGATTCATCTCACTCAATTCCGAAATATTCCTCCCTGCTACTTTGAACCATAAGCTTTCTTTCTTCAAACGTGAACCCCCACATGACGAGCAAGGCTTCAATTGCATGTATCCTTCCGCCCACTCGCGAAGGCTCTCGCTATGTCCGTTGTTGAACCAGCGTTTCAGCATGTTGACAATGCCCTCATAGGGAGCCTGCGGATCAAACTCGATATTATCGAAGTTGATCTCTTCCTCGATACCCTCTTCGTTGCCGTATAAAAGTATGTTCAGTGATTTCTGTGAAATCTCCTTGATCGGCTTCGTCAATGAAATCTTATTTTTTCTTGCGATCTCCTGTGCCTGTTTGAAAACATAGGCCTCACGCTCTTCACCTAGCGGAGCTATTCCACCCTCACTAATGCTTAGAGCAGGGTCGGGTATCACTGCTTCCATACTTATATGAAATGTAGTTCCCAGTCCTTTGCAACCCGGGCAGGCGCCATAAGGAGAGTTGAAAGAAAATGCATTAGGCGACGGCTCTTCATAGCTAATGCCTGTGTCTTCGCACATCAACAATTTAGAATAGGATGCCCAGGTGAATTCGCTTTTAACAGGACTGGCTGACTGCTTGGAACGTTCCTTTGTTTTTCCCGCAGCACTAGTATTGCCACTCGCCGCCTCAAGGAACATCAGGTCCTTCCCTATCTTGAGTGTCTGTTGTACGCTCTGGCTCAGCCGGGCTTTAAGATCCTCGGTAACTTCCAGCCTGTCGACCACGAGTTCGATATCGTGAATTTTATAACGGTCTACCTGCATCTTCGGAGCGAGGTCTGTAATCTCGCCATCGATCCGCACTTTCAGATATCCTTTTTTTCGCACGTCCTCGAACAGCTCACGATAGTGACCTTTGCGTCCACGCACCAGGGGTGCAAGCAGGCTTATCTTCTTCTTATAATACTTGGTAAAAATATTCTCGACGATTTCCTCCTCGCTCCATTTCACCATCTTCTTGCCTGTATTGTAAGAATAGGCCTCGCCCACCCTGGCGAATAATAAACGGAAAAAATCATACACCTCTGTAATGGTGCCTACCGTACTTCGTGGATTCTTATTCGTCGTCTTCTGCTCGATCGAGATGACTGGTGAAAGCCCCGTAATCTTATCGACGTCTGGCCGCTCCATATCACCAATAAATTGGCGTGCGTAGGCGCCGAATGTCTCCATATATCGCCTCTGCCCCTCAGAATATATGGTATCGAATGCCAGCGACGACTTGCCGCTGCCGCTGATACCGGTGATGACCACTAATTTGTTTTTGGGAATGGAAATATCAAGGTTTTTGAGGTTATGTACCCTTGCACCATATACTTCGATCGCTTCACCATCCGGCTGTTGAGCCGTATTACCGTTTTCTTTCGTACTCATAATTGCGCTGTTGGCGAAGATAAAACAAGCCGGAATGTAAAAAAGTTATTAATAATACGCAGAAATGCAGGGTTTTAACGAGTTGAGGGGAGAATATTTTAAAGTTTTTCCACAAAAGGAGAGTCTGGCATAATATTTAAAAGGAATGGGCAAGTTTCGTTAACCTATTTAAAATAAAAACTTATGAAAAAAGCCGCAATTCTTGCTGGTGCAGCCTTCTTTTTACTTTCTGCAGCCGCAAATGCTCAAACTGATAGCCTACCCTCTCAGCCCGTGAAGACTAAGACGGATCAGTGGAACAACCACAGTCCTGAGAAATACAAGCTTCAGCCAATGCCCGAGGCTCTCAACCGCGAGAAGGTTTTTCCAGTAATCGGAAAATACAATGTAACTGACAAGGATGGCGTAACCACCCCTGTGAGCATTGCTATCGATGAGACTAATAAGGGAATTGTTTGGATCGAAGGGTTGCCACAAGGAAAGATCAAGGCTCAGCTTCGCAAATCTCCAGGCATTTATAAAATACCTGTTCAGAAATCAGCTGACGATAAAGATGTATCAGAAGGCGTATTGGTTTTTGATCGCGACAACAACACGCTCGATGTATGTATTGGATGTACTTACAATATCGAAGATCCCACAGCTGCTTTCACTGCAGCACAGCCTGAAGTAGCTGTAACTGAAGTAAAGGCTAAGAAAGGTGTTGTAAAAACAAAGACGAAAATGAAACCAGTGAAAACTTGGAAATATAGCGGAACTAAATTTGTCGAGACTACCGAAGTTACTGTTCATATGGGACAATAAATCTAAATCTTTGAAATCACCAATGATCATTGGGGAGGCTGTCTAACAGCCTCCTTTTTTTATTCTATACATTTGATGCAAACTGTGAGCATGTTCAACTTTTTCAAGAAGAAGGAAAACACCATAAAGATTACCGATACCATTTGGATGACACAGCAGGCCAAATGGAATGGGTTGGCAGCCCTATGGAAAAAGGATCAGCAAATTGCCATCATCACCTGGTTTGAAGATAGTTTTCATCAACTCGAGAAAGTGCTGCAAAACGATGCACTACCTCTTGAGTGCCTCTTCCTTGCTCGTAGCCTTAACAGCCATCAACTCGCGGGCAAGAAGATCATCTTCTCCGAACATCACCCTCTTTTTCATAAAGAACAGGACCACTTCCGTCAATGGCAATTGCGACATGTGCACGTTCACTCTGCACTGGATGAACCTTTGTTCCAGTATTTCGGTGGCGAGAAGATCATTGGCATGATGAAAGAACTGGGAATGAGCGATGAGGGCATGATTGAACATAGCATGATTAGTAATGCCATTAGAAATGCGCAACAGAAGATTGAGAAGAAAGTTTCGACGGAATTTGCAGCTACTTCACAGCAGCAATGGATAGCGAGAAACCTTCCTGTTTCAGAAAAATGACCTTCATTAGGCAAAAAAAATTTTGCCGTTTGCAAAAGCTGCGTTTATCTTTGCAGCAGTTCTTTACATCCCGTTAAACGGGTCACTTATCAAGAAAGGCAGAGGGTTATGGCCCGATGAAGCCTTGACAACCTATCTTTTGTTTTAGCCGGAAACGGCGTGAACAAAGGAAAAGGTGCCAATTCCATCCCGATTGAATCGGGACAGATAAGTCAGATTAAAAGCTTCAAAATATCTTCCAACATATTCTAAAGCTCATCTGATTTATCGGGTGAGCTTTTTTGTTTGTATACCACAAACAGGTAGTCCCCGGTAATCATCCATCTTTCTTGAGGTGCTCACTGTATCAACAACTTTTCTTTAACCCTCCGCCAACTGGCCGGAGACAAATGTCTAACAATGAGTAACAAAACACAGCAATTCACCCTTCAGGACAATCGCATTCCTGCTAAGGCCCAGCCTAATCCAAGGTATGCCAACACGGCTTTTAAAAACACCCGTTCGGTTCACGCAGAAAGTGGTATTGGAACCGGTGCAAAGACGGATCGCCAGGATGGCCGTCCAGTATGGACAATCAAGGTTTTTCTTAACTAAAAATTACTTGGCTGGATCAATATAGGCTCCTAATTTTAGAGTAGTGAAAGCGCAGACCGTCATACTAGCCCATTCTTCAATTTGCTGCTGCATTTGCTGTATGCCGTAAGGCATACAAACTACTCTTCTGAAAGGCCGGTCGCCCTGATTATAGACCAATAGATTTGCTTAACATTTTCGATTAATCATTAAATACTCTTCTATGAGCACTCCACTCCACTTCGAAACACTGCAGCTCCATGCAGGTCAACAAATCGATCCCACAACAAAGGCACGCGCGGTTCCCATTTACCAGACGACCTCGTATGGTTTCAACAGCTCAGAACACGCTGCGAACCTTTTTGGATTAAAGGAATTCGGAAACATCTATACCCGTATCATGAATCCTACTACGGATGTCTTCGAGCAACGTCTCGCCGCTCTTGAAGGTGGTGTAGCCGCTCTCGCAACCGCCTCTGGCCAGGCGGCGCAGTTTCTTGCGCTTAACAACATCCTGCAGGCCGGTGATAATTTCGTCACTACCACATATCTCTATGGCGGCACGTACAATCAATTCAAGGTCGCCTTCAAGAGACTGGGAATCGAGGCACGCTTCGCCGATGGTGATGATGCCGAGAGTTTCGTAAAGCATATCGATAAGAATACGAAAGCCTTTTATCTAGAGACTATTGGTAACCCAAGGCTCAACGTTCCCGACTTTGAAAAATTTGCAGAGCTCGCTCGCGAGTATGACCTTCCATTGATCGTCGACAATACATTCGGCGCTGCCGGCTATCTCTTCCGCCCATTGGAACATGGCGCAAACGTGGTAGTTGAATCCGCTACCAAGTGGATCGGCGGACATGGCAACAGTATCGGGGGTGTCATCGTCGATGGTGGTAACTACAACTGGGGCAATGGCAAGTTCCCACAGTTTACCGAACCAAGTGAAGGCTACCACGGCTTGAAGTTCTGGGATGTATTCGGTGAAGGTAACCCACTGGGTTTACCAAACGTGGCCTTCGCAATCAGGGCTAGAGTAGAAGGCCTTCGTGATTTCGGACCTTCCCTTAGTCCGTTCAATTCATTCCTATTGCTCCAGGGTGTAGAAACATTATCGTTGCGTGTAGAACGTCATGTGGAGAATGCATTGGCATTAGCACAATGGCTCGAGGGTCATCCTGCTGTTGACTTTGTACAATATCCTGGTTTGCCAAGTAGCCCCTATCATGAATTAGCCAAAAAATATCTTCCAAAGGGATTTGGTGGCATTCTCAATTTCGGCGTAAAAGGCGGAAAGGGAAATGCAAGCAAGTTTGTAGATTCTCTCAAACTAGTAAGTCACCTGGCCAACGTAGGCGACGCGAAGACACTCGTGATCCATCCTGCATCTACCACGCATGAGCAATTGAGCGCGGAAGAGCAAGTAGCATCCGGCGTGCAGCCCAACCAGGTACGTATCAGCGCCGGCATCGAACATATCGAAGATATCAAGGCGGATCTCGAACAGGCATTTCAAAAAGTTTTTTCAGGAGAAAAAGTAGCATAACAAACAATGGTATCCGTTTTTAATCATGAAGAATCATTCACGTTAGAGTCAGGGGTAACCCTTCCGGGTTATCACCTGGCTTATACGACGCATGGCAAGCTGAACGCGGCAAAAGACAATGTGGTGTGGATTCTTCATGCGCTCACCGCCAATAGTAATCCATTTGAATGGTGGCCAGGTCTTGTAGGCGATGGCAAACTCTTCGATCCGTCTAGGTATTTTATTATTTGTGTCAACAAGCCCGGCAGTCCCTACGGAAGCATTTCGCCACTTAGCCTCAACCCGGCAACGGCAACTCCATATTATCATGACTTCCCGGTGTTCACTATCCGCGACATGATCAAAACCTACCAACAGCTGAAAGACCATCTTGGTATCAGTAGGATATTCATTGGTCTCGGGGGTAGTACAGGAGGAATGCAGCTGCTCGAATGGGCAATTGAAGAACCTGATCTATTCGAACACATTGTCCCAATTGCTACAAATGCTGTGCTTTCGCCGTGGGCTATCGCATTCAATGCGTCACAACGACTCGCAATCGAAGCCGACTCGACTTGGTTAGAGCCGCGCGCCGACGCAGGTCAGAAAGGTCTTGCCGCAGCGAGGTCAATTGCCTTATTGTCATATCGTTCGTTCAATGGCTACGACATTACTCAACCAAGGGACAAGGCATTCGTGGCGTTGAACAAAGATGTGGCGTATGCAGCAGACAATTATCAACGTTACCAGGGACTGAAACTGGTCAACCGATTCAATGCAATCTGTTACTACCGTCTCAGCCAGAGCATGGATAGTCATGATGTGGGTCGCAATCGCGGTGGAGTAGTGCCGGCATTGAAGACTATTGGTGCCAAAACTTTGGTAATCGGCATCAAGTCTGACGTGCTTTATCCTATTTCCGAACAGGAATTCCTTGAACAGAATATTCCGGGAGCACAATTACTCAGCATTGCAAGCGATTTTGGTCACGATGGTTTCCTGCTGGAATACGACAAGATCGAAACAGCGCTTAAGAAATTCATCAATGAGAAATCATCTTATAATTTGAAAATTGTCAACGGATAATTTTCCCAGGCATGCAAACGCTCAACTACAAAAATCATGGACACACATAAACAACTTACAATCGGCCTCTTTGGATTCGGCGTCGTCGGAGAAGGACTATATAAGGTATTGCAGCAGACACCGTCACTGAAAGCGAGTATCAAGAAGATCTGTATAAAGCACCCGGGCAAAGAACGTAACGCGCCGGATGAATTGTTTACAACGGATAAAGATATTCTGCTCAACGATCCCGAGATCAATGTCATAGTAGAAGTGATTGATGATTCGAAGGCAGCCTTCGAGATCGTGTCAACTGCATTACGAAACGAAAAGGATGTGGTGAGTGCAAGTAAGAAAATGATCGCCGAGAACCTCACAGCCCTTCTCGATCTGCAGCAGCAGACAGGCCGCTCGATGTTGTATGAGTCCGCCGCCTGCGCATCCATTCCCGTTATCCGCAACCTGGAGGAATACTACGATAACGATCTGCTGCATTCGATCAAGGCGATAGTCAACGGTTCGACCAACTTTATATTGACTAAGATATTCGAGGATAAGCTCTCGTTTAAACAGGCGTTGCTGCTGGCTCAACAGCAAGGCTTCGCCGAGAGTGATCCGAGACTGGATGTTGAAGGATACGATGCAGTAAATAAATGGACGTTCCTGCTAACTCATGCTTATGGCATTTTGACTTCTCCTGAGAATATTCTATTCAATGGCATCCAACACATCGATGCATCAGACGCGCTTGTGGCAAAAACGAAAGACTTGCAGATAAAACTCGTTGCCCAGGCGCAAAAACTAAACAGCGGGCGCGTGGCGGCATTTGTATTGCCACAATTTGTTCGCCAGGATGATCACCTGGCCTTTGTCAAGAACGAATACAATGGAGTAGTGATCGAGAGTGGGTTTGCAGACAAGCAATTCTTTTATGGAAAAGGAGCCGGCAGTTTTCCTACCGCTTCGGCCGTATTGAGTGACATTTCCGCCCTCCGCTACCAATATAAGTATGAATACAAGAAACTCTATCATCATACCCCACACGAACTTTCGGATAATTTCTACCTGCGTGTGTATGTCAGTTTCGATGATCTGAAAAACGTTCCCCGCGAACGATTCGAGTGGATCGAGGAATGGTATGCACAGGAGGATCGGAAGTACCTGGTAGGGGTGGTTTCGTTCCAGGAACTTCGCAACAATACCTGGTGGAAGGAGAACAATAATTCTCTTATCGTAGCTGCCGAGGGTGTGATCGAAGACATTGCCATCCGCCAGCTCAAGAAGAAGAGTTTGGAATTAGCCGGCATTCACGTTAATTGATAACTCGGGAATATGGGCGAGGAATCGGGAATTGGGAATCGGGAATCGGGACTTGCGTTCGAAAAGTTTCCACGAAGTCGGAATGCCCGATTCCCGATTACTAATTCCCGAATACTAATTCCCGATTCCCAATTCCGTGTACCTTTACTCAATGCGCGAGTTATCAGTAGTTATTACGGTGATGAACGAGGAGGACAACATCAAGCCCTTGCTTGAAGTTGTTCGTAGTGCGTTGCAGGCGATAGATTATGAAGTGGTGTTTGTAGATGATGGCTCCAGTGACCGCACAAGATCACAGATCCTGGAATATGCAGACGAGCGTACCATCCTGGTCGAACTTCGGAAGAACTATGGTCAAAGTACGGCGATGACTGCCGGAATCGACTATTCCCGCGGTAAATACGTAGCCCTGCTTGATGGCGACCTTCAGAACGATCCCACAGATATTCCCGCGATGCTCGATCTTCTCAAACGAGAAGACTGGGATGTTGTGGCAGGCAACAGGGCGAATCGTAAAGACGGATTCATCCTCCGAAAATTTCCCAGCAAAGTTGCCAATGCACTCATCCGTAGAATGACGGGAGTATACATACGTGATTACGGCTGCACACTAAAGGTATTCAAAAGAGAAATCGCCGAGGAACTTGGATTGTATGGAGAACTGCATCGCTTTATCCCTGTACTCGCCAAACTCCAAGGGGCCAAGATCACGCAAGTGGACGTGAAGCATCATGCCCGCCAGTTTGGAAAGAGTAAATATGGGATCAACAGGACGTTCAAAGTAATGAGCGATCTCGTTTTGATGGTCTTCATGCGTAAATACATGCAGAAACCGATGCACCTGTTCGGGACCATTGGCTTCATTAGCTTCGGCCTCGGTCTACTCATTAATCTCTACCTACTCATCCTGAAGATCATGGGGCAGGATATATGGGGAAAGCCCATTCTCATTCTGGGGTTGATTCTTTTACTTGGAGGTATACAGTTTATTACGATCGGGATAATCGCAGACATCAACGTCCGCACGTATTTTGAATCACAGAACAAGAAGACTTATACGGTAAGAAAAGTATTCCACGCCAAGAAAGAAGTAGGGCCGGCACTGGATATAACGGTGTAATTATTTCGTTAACATGGCCTCGTGTTGCACGAACCAGTCGTGAAATTTCTTTAGCCCATCATGTATTTGCGTCTTTGGGTCGTAGCCCAATAACTCCCTTGCCCTCGAAATATCGGCATAGGTCTTCGGTACATCGCCAGGCTGGTCGGGTTGTTTGTCGATGATCGCCTTTTTTCCCGTCACTTTCTCAATTCCTTCGATGAGTTCCTTCAAGGAAATCGTATATCGATTGCCGAGATTGATGATTTCGAAATCCGTTTTCGTATAATTCATGGCGCCGATGATTCCCTGCACGGTGTCGTCAACATAAGTATAGTCACGGCTCGTGCTGCCATCGCCAAACATTGCGATAGGTTTCCCTGCAATGATATTCTTTGTGAATTTATGTATCGCCAGGTCAGGACGTTGTCCGGGTCCATAGACGGTGAAGAAACGAAGTGCAATGAAGCGGATGCCAAATAGCTTATTGTACACATGCCCTAGCATCTCCCCTGCGAGCTTGGTCATCGCATAGGGGCTGATCGGCATTAGCTTCTCTTCTTCCTTCCACGGATAGTGGTCGTTGATTCCATAGACGCTGCTGCTGGAGGCGAAGACAAATTGTTTGATGCCTTTTGACTTAGCAAAGTCGAGCATGGTCTGAAGCCCAATCACATTAGCCTGTTGATACGAAAGTGGGTTTTCGATGCTTGGTCGCACCCCGGCTTTTGCCGCCAGGTGCACTATCACGTCGACATTGCCTGGGATCTTCTTCGCGAGATTCTCCGCGCTAATGGTAGCTAAGTCCTCTTCGATCAGTGTGAATGAAGGATTATCGCGAAACTCGCGAATGTTGAACTGCTTGATCGAAGACGAGTAGAATGGATCGAAGTTGTCGATGCAGGTGATCTTGACACCGGGTTCCGTCTTGAATAGGGTTCGGGTAAGGTTGCTGCCAATGAAACCGGCCGCGCCGGTGATGAGGTAGTGGTTCATAATGTTAATAGGCCAGGCACAAGATAATAATAATAAGTTCAAGGCAAAATGGTGGGGAGAGAGCGGGAGCGAGGGCGCACTCCGACTTAGGAAATTTCTTTGCACAAGGCTACCCCCACCCCCCATTTTCCCGATTGGAAATAGCAAAACCCATCAACCCGACCCCTGGTATTCCAATGAAGATAGCTTTCGTTACACGATCGACGCTCTACAAAGCCCCCGGTGGCGATACCATCCAGGTACTGCAAACCGCAAAGGCCCTGAGGCGACTTGGTGTGGACGTGGATGTTTGTCTCGCTGGTGACCGCATCGACTACGAAGAATATGATGTTCTTCATTTCACCAACATCACTCGTCCGGCGGATATCCTCTATCATACGCGGAAGACGAAAAAGCCATTCGTTGTTTCACCCATCCTCGTCGAATACCACGAGTATGACCGTCGCCATCGACAAGGTCTTTCGGGGCTACTACTCTCCCGACTTTCGGCGCAGGGTGGCGAATATGCAAAAACTTTTGGACGATGGATCGCGAGGAAAGATAAGATGACGAGTCTGACTTACCTGTGGAAGGGTCAACGGAAGAGTATACGGCAGATCCTGGAAAAGGCAGCGATGATCCTCCCTAATTCTGAGTCAGAGTATCAGCGACTGCAGGAAACTTATGGTGTGAAAAAGGCCTACATGGTGGTGCCTAATGGGATAGATACCCGGATGTTCTTTCCCGACCAGGACGGTGTGAGGGATTCCTCGCTCGTTCTATGTGCGGCGAGGATCGAAGGAATTAAGAATCAATTGAACCTGATAAAGGCGATGAACGGTACTCATTATACGTTGTTGCTGGTAGGCTCTGCGGCGCCGAACCAGCAAAATTATTACAAGGCTTGCCGCGACATCGCAGGTCCGAACATTGTATTCCGTGAACATGTACCCCAGGAAGTGCTCGTTTCTTATTATAGAGCCGCTAAAGTTCATGCGCTTCCCAGTTGGTTCGAGACCTGCGGCCTCTCTTCACTCGAAGCTGCAGCCATGGGCTGCAACGTAGCCATTAGCGAGAAAGGGTACACGCGTGAGTACTTCGGAGATGAGGCATTCTATTGCGACCCTGGCAACCCACAGTCCATTTATGAAACTATTGACAGGGCCGCCAGGAGCGACTGCCATACAGGATTGCAGGAAAAGGTCATTGATCAATATAGCTGGGAACGAGCGGCGGAGATAACACTTCAAGCATATAATAAAATAACAGGGGCATGAGAAAATTAAAAATCGGCATTCTAGGTACCAGGGGCATTCCAAATCACTATGGTGGGTTCGAACAATTCGCGGAGCAACTTTCGCTGGGGTTAATCCAGCGGGGGCACGAAGTATGCGTTTATAATTCCAGTCTACATCCTTACAAGGAACGGGAATGGAAAGGAGTTCAAATCATCACCCGCAGAGACTGGGAACATAAGATCGGAACGGCCGGTCAGTTTTTCTATGACCTCAATTGCATTAATGACGCACGGAGTAGGAATTTCGATGTACTACTCCATCTAGGATATACCAGCGATTCGATCTGGCATTGGAGGTGGCCGAAGAATGCGGCCAACATCGTCAACATGGATGGCATGGAATGGAAACGTAGTAAGTACAACAAACCCACACAACGTTTTCTTAGGTGGGCTGAGTCTCTTGCGGCGCGCAATGCTCATACACTGATCGCGGACTCTCCTAGTATACAGGACCATCTACTGGCGACTTACGGCAAGAACCCGGTATTCATTCCCTATGGCGCGGAACCATTTCTGGATGCATCTCCAGGGGTGCCGGTCGAGTATGGACTTGTGCCAAACAAATACTTCCTGGTGATCGCACGTATGGAGCCCGAAAATAATATTGAAATGATCGTTCGGGGACATATCTCGTCCGGACACTCCTATCCTTTGTTGGTGATCGGTAACATAACCACGCCATTCGGGAAATACCTGACTAATACTTACAAGAATGATCGCGTGATTTTCCACGATGCGATCTACGATAAGAAACTGTTGGACAACCTTCGCTTCTACTCTTCCCTGTATTTTCACGGACACTCCGTTGGTGGAACTAATCCATCGCTGTTGGAGGCGATGGCTTGTGGGTGCAGGATAGCGGCGCATAACAATCGTTTCAACAGGGCCGTGCTGAATGAACAAGCCGAGTACTTCCATTCTCACGAGGACATCGCATCGCTTATATACTCTTCTCCGCCGGCCGAGGTGATCGAAGCTTCGAAGAAGGCAAACCTGGAGAAGATTGTCAGTATTTACAATAAAGAAAAGATTACTAATGCGTACGAGCAATTGATGCTTAACGCATGTGGAGAAAAGAAACTTGTGTTGCAACCTGTAACACTTGCTAAACCAGAGAGCCAGTTAAGTTGATGGGCCTGTCCCGGATATGATCCGGGGTTGATTGAGTCGGCGTGATTAGTGAACCCTTTGCGTCTTTGCGAATCTTAGCGTCTTTGCGAGAAACAAATTGACTATTGACTATTGTTGATTACTTTAAGGTCTCAGACCTAACCAAAATGAGGAATGACAGGATCATTGTAGCCGTAACGGCGTCTTTTGAGAATAAAGAGGAGTTGCTACATACGTTGAAGAAGTATGCCCAGCGCACCGATGATCAGTTTGCTTATTGGGACGAGTTCGCCTTTACCACCGAAATTCCTGGAGAGTGTGACGCTGTACTCGTGTTAAATAGTCCGGGCAGCCCCCTCGAAACATTGTGCGAAAGCAATAAGGTAATCGCTTTCATGATGGAGCCCGGTATACGATCCGAACATCCATGGATGTTCAGGATGCTTGATCAATACAATGAAGTCTACACGCCCGTTCCGGCATCACGCAACACAATCCCCTCACATGGCTTCCTGGGCTGGTACTTTAAACAAGATTATAATTGGTTGAAGACCCTTCCTATTCCAGTAAAGACCAAACAGGTCTCATGCATTTCCTCTAACCTATCACAACTTCCGGGTCACAGGCTTCGGCTGGATTTTCTCGCCCAAGTGAAGGCGCGCTTCCCGCAAATTGATATTTTCGGCAAGGGAACAAATTATCTAGCTGATAAGATGGAGGGACTTCTGCCGTATCGCTATAGTATCGCGATAGAGAATTCGTCAAAAGACGATTATTTTACCGAAAAAATAAACGACTGTTTTCTCGCGTATACCATACCCGTATATTATGGATGCAGGAATATCGACCGCTACTTTCCGAAGAGATCGTTTATCAGGATCGATCTAAATTCACAGGCTTCTGCGTTGCAGAAAATACAGGAGATACTGGCTACCGACGATTGGCAGGATCGTCTCGAAGCCGTGCAAGAAGCGAGGGAACTTGTCTTGCACAAATATCAACCCCTGGCTGGTGCGGCAAACATCTTCAGGAGCATGAAGGAACCCGCACCTAAGAAGAACATCTCACTGCTTCCAGTGCGGAAGAATATCGTGGACTCTCTTAAATCTTTCATGAGAAGATGGACACACGCTTAACAATCGTCATATTCAGCCGCACTTCATGACAAGGAAACTACTGCGAGATATATCAGCTAGCTCCATACAGGTCGTCCTCAACCAGGTGCTAGGCGTGATCATATTCTTCATAACCTCTAGATACCTCGATAAGGCTGCTTTTGGCGAGATCAACTGGTCGCTCGCACTGCTCACCTTCATCACATCCATCTTAAGCCTTCGCCTCGAACAGATCGTCGTGCGACGTGTGGCTATGGGACAGGATCCGTCAAAACTCCTTACCCTCTTCACCGGACATATCCTTGTGACCGGAATCTGTTTCTATCTCATTCTCCTCACCGGTCGATTCCTGTTTCCCGGGTTCTTCCGGGAACACGATCTGCTGCTCATCCTGGCGGTCAGCCACCTGCTTAGTTTTTTTTCTTCTCCATTCAAACAGTTAGCGACTGGCAAGGAAAACTTTAGATTTCTGGCAATCATGTCGTCCGTGGCGAATCTCATCCGCGCCGTCTGGCTTTTGATAGCCGTCCTGTTTTCTTCAGTAACCGTCGAAGTCATTCTTTCGATCTTTATCGTTTCGTCCTTCATTGAATTGATGATATCATATTATCTCTCCAGGTATAAGTTGAAAGTAAGTCTCAGCACAAGGCACCGACTCGCTGACTATTTCCTGCTGATCCGGGAATCCCTACCGTTGGTGGGCACCGTATTCCTGAATGCATCCATCGCCAGGATCGATTGGATCCTGCTCGGACTTTTCACAACTCAAGAGAAAACTGCTGAGTACAGTTTCGCATTTCGGGTACTCGAGCTCTCGCCATTACCACTACTGATCGTAGCGCCGATACTATTGAGTCGACTCTCCCGGTTTTTCGGCAGCCACACGTTAGCAGATCTTTTGCAAAAAAAGAAAGAGCTGAGCCTCCTCATCCGAACGGAAATGATCCTTGCAACCTTAATACCGCTTGCGCTTAACCTGGTTTGGTCGCCATTAATAGATGCCATCACAAGCAACAAGTATGGGTCGGTGAACTCATCTACCTTCCTCATTCTCTCGTGCTGCCTTCCATTTCTTTACATGAACAATTTATTCTGGTCGGTGCACTTTGCCCTTGACCATCTTAAGCTCATATTAAAGATCACCTTGCTGACTTTCATCATCATCCTTGCAGGCGATCTCCTATTCATCCCAAGGTATGCCGCCCAGGGAGCGGCGGTGGTGTACTTACTCGCAACAGTTGCCGAATACTTCAATTATCTCAGAGCCTCCACGCTGTTCACAATCAGGGACACATGGATTTCGCCGATTGCCTGTATCGCCAGTGCCGCTGCGAGCGGATTGCTAGCCGTTTATCTCACCGAATCTGCTTTCTTCCGACTGGCAATTGGCCTACCCGTGTTTTTTTCACTTCTGCTGGCAACCAAACAGTTACGAAAATCCGATTGGACGGATATGCTTCGTTTTTCCCGGGAGAGAAATTAAAACCAGGCACACGCGTCTGCACACATGCGATCCGCTTATCATCGACTAATTGACCAGGCAAGGAACACGAGCTGGCTGCTACTGCTTTACCTTGTGATGGTACTGCAGGTGAAGACTGGCGTGAAGGTCGCTGCCATCATTCTTTTCGTGTTCCTCTTCAGAAAGGAATTGAAGAGTTTTGATTTCATAAAGAAGAGATTCATGTGGTTCTACGCAGGTCTGATTGTGATCGCATTAGTGAATTTATTGACCCAGGTCGGAGATGTGACTGTCAACTACCTCGTAGCAGCTTTAGCCGGAATTAGTTTCTGGATACTATGCATAGCAACGGGGATGATAGGCTATCTATTTGTGAAGAAATCAGATACCGCCCGACTACATAATACCTTCGCCATTCTCTTCGTCATCAATGCACTTTTCACAATCGGCCAGCTGATATCCTTTATGATCGACGGTGGCACGATCAATCCTTATACTTACCAGGGGATGAACCAGAAGTATTTCATTGGGACTGGCGATCTACTTCGCGGCATTACGTATGATGTCTCGACCACAAATGCCTTACTCAATGCCATGGGCGTTATTTATTTCCTCGAACGAAGGAAATTTCACTGGCTACTAATGTGCATGGGTGTCTTGCTCTTAACTGCAAGCAATTTCACTAACCTGATTCTATTCCTAATCCTGCTACTCCAGTTTGTCTTTCGAAGCGATCGCAACCAAAAAAGCGTGATCGTAGTATGCCTCATGCTTTTCATAGTATTCTTCGCCAGAGTATCCCCACATAATAAGAACTATCTCAAATATGTCTGGCAAAAGGTAACTGACACTAAGATCGACACATTGTTCCCGCAGGCTTCGCCGCCGTTATTGAGCGAGCTGGAGGATAGTGTGTTGAGCGAAGATCAACGTAAAAGAAAAATTGCCATGTTGTTCCTTGATAGTACGCAGGTGGTGACGATGGCAAGAAAAACAAATCCATCTCAACCTAAACCCATTCTAACCTCGATCGCAGCAAGCCCTGCAGTCGTACGAACAAAACCTACCATCCCCAAGCCAAACATACATACGGAGCCATATCAGTTGAATCGCGATACTTCAGTCTTCAGGCGGCAACTCATCGACTTCGCCGTAGCTCAGATTCCTTCGTTTGATACTTCTCAGAGGAATATGCAGAAAAACAGGTATCCTGGAAAGATCATGGCAGTGCAGCAGACCCTGACTTACCTGAAAGCTCATCCATCCAAATTACTTATGGGTACCGGAATCGCGAAGTTTTCATCGAAGATCGCGTTCCGGGCGACGGCGCTGCAGTTCGCCGGAGGATACCCTGCAAAGTATGCCTATATCAATCCTGCGTTCAGGGATAACCACCTTGATCTCTACCTCAACTATTTTACAAAAGACCAGCAGTTTCATTCATTGATGAACAGTCCCGATTCCGTATACGACCAGCTGCTTGCGGAATATGGTTTGGCTGGTTTCGCTTTGTTCCTGGTGTTCTTTGTTGGATACTACGCAAAACATCTCACCAGGAGGGACTTTGCGTTACCCTTATTACTGCTCATCATTGGTGCTTTCGCAATAGGATATTGGTTCGAGCAACTTTCAATTGTGATTGTTTTCGAAATGCTGATGTTCCTCAGCATGAAGGAAGGGGGATCAAAAGAAATAATATGAGTGTAGTTCGAGTTACCATATTAATGCCGGCGTATAATGCAGGCGCCTATATATCGGAAGCGATTTCATCGGTGCTTCTACAAGATTATCAAGACTATGAACTCCTGGTGGTAAACAATGGATCAACTGATGACACTGTTGAGGAAATCCTTTCGTTCCATGACCCTCGTATCCGGTTGATCAATGAGAATCGCAATGGCATAGCTTACGCATTGAACACAGGACTGGGAGCGGCTAAGGGTGAGCTCATTGCACGATTCGACGCAGACGATATTTGTACACCCGACCGGCTGAGCAGGCAGGTCGACTTCTTCGACTCCAACCCAGGATATATTCTCTGTGGCAGCGATGCCGAATACATTTCCGAGACCGGAGAACACCTTTTCAACTTTCAATGTATTGGCCATAGTCATGAGGAAATTATGGAAAGGTTATACGAATATTGTCCTTTCATTCACTCGTCGGTAATGTATAAGAAATCCGCGGTGATTGAGGCAGGCGGATATAGCATAGATGCTCATAATTTCGAGGACTATTTGTTATGGGTGCGAATGATGGGAGCCGGAAAGTACTTCAACCTCTCTCGGCGCCTGCTGAAGGTGCGGTTTAATCCTGCATCCGTTACAATTGACGAAAAATGGCGGGGCCCACGTTTCAGGCAATTAAAGAAGAACATCATAGGCAAGGGATTTGTAACTCCCGACGAAGGGGATGAGCTACTCTCCATCATACGTGACCAGGATAATGGAAAGATAAAACAGGGGGCATACTATGCGCTCTGTGGGAAGAAATTCCTTGTTAACAACCATCAACCTGTGAAAGCGAGAGTGCATCTCGCGAAGGCAATCCGTGTCTGCCCGAGCAGGCTCGATAACTACCTGCTTTATGTGCTCAGCTATTTTCCGAAACCCGTTCTGAACTGGCTACATAGCAAGACTGCATCATGAGAAATCTGCTTACCATAGATGACACATTGGGCAATAAGATCAGCTATTATCATTTAGCTTTCTTCCTCATTACACTACCCTTTGATCGCCTTTTCAGTGAACTTGCACTCATCAGCTTTCTTATTCATACCATCATCCATTTAACCAGGAATAAAACGAAGATGGCCTTGAGGAAGGAAACGATAGTAGTCAGTGCAGTATTCTTCATTACACTACTAGGCCTGACTTACTCGGATGACAGATCGCAAGGCATGAAAGACCTTCAAAGACAACTCGCTATTCTCCTCTGGCCGATACTACTTGCCGTATCCGGCATAGATCTCGGCAAATACAAACTAAGGCTATTGCAGGTATTCGGGTGGACCTGTGTCTTGACAATAATCTATCTGTATGCTGATGCGTTAAGAATTATTCTTTACAACAAACTCCCGCTCACCGATCTTTTTACGCAGTCATTTATCAACCACAATTTCTCGAGCCCAATCGATATTCATGCGACCTATCTCGCCATGTACTGCCTCCTTTCAGTGATCGTATTCATTTACCTGTTTGTGAGCAGGTCGATAAGGACGGGCAGCTTCTTCCTGATGATGCCCCTGTTTGTTCTTCTCGCCGGTCTATTACAACTCGCATCCAGGTCGGTATTAATAAGCGCGATCATGATTGCAGTAATTTTCCCGGTGATGATGATAAAGGGTGCAAGGCGTTCGCAGCTGGTGAAGGGAATCACTCTCACGGGAGTAGTGATTGCCATTTTGATCGTGTCCATCAGTTCTTTCCGGATGCGTTATGTCGGCCAGTTCAAAGATGACCTGGTACAATCCTCCATGAACAATGAAATCCTGGAGCCAAGGGTGGCTCGTTGGCGGCTCGTGCTCGACCTGGTAAAACAATCACCTGTGTATGGCCATGGGAGCGGATCGGAGAAGAGGTTATTAAATGAATCGTATTTCAAAAACAAACTGTATAATTCATTTCTCCATGAGTTAAATAGTCACAACCAATACCTGAGTCTTTCACTGAAATCTGGACTCATCGGATTGACGATCTTCCTCATTTCCCTTTTCATCGCATGTCGTATTGCGTTGATGAACAGGGATCCCTTCCTCGGAGGACTGCTGGTTATGATAGTGGTAGTATCTTTCTCCGAAAATATACTCGACGTTAACAAAGGAATCTTCTTTTATTCCTTTTTCCTTTCTCTTTTTATTCTCTCCGGCAAACCTTTTGAGCGTTTATACCGATTAAATACCATGCGGGAAGGTCATATACAATCCCGCCCACAAAACAAGCGAGAAAATGCAGCCGTTGTCAGTAGTGATAATCACCTATAATGAAGAGCAGAACATTGCCCGTTGCATTGATTCCGTCAAATCTCTCGCTGATGAAATCATCGTGCTGGACTCCTACTCTACCGACAATACAGTCGAGATCGCCCGGTCAAAAGGAGCTGTCATTCATCTCGAGAAATTCAGGGGTTATATCGGCCAAAAGAATATGGCCATTCAACTCGCATCACACAATTACATCCTCAGCCTCGATGCCGATGAGGCCCTTGATGTAGACTTAGCTGATGCCATACTCAATGAGAAAAACAGTTTGGCACATCGTGCCTATAGCATGAACCGCTGCACCAACTATTGCGGGCGATACATTCGCCACGGCCTCTGGTACCCCGATAGGAAAATTCGCCTCTTCGACCGGCGTATCGCCAAATGGGGAGGGCTCAACCCGCACGACAAGATCCAACTCGAAGGGGAATTTCCCATACATCACCTACCTGGAGATATTCTCCACTATTCTTTCAATACGGTAGAAGATCTCGTTTGGCAAAATAACCGGCTAAGCTCGATCGCCGCGACCTCTCTATACAACAATGGTTCCCGCAGCTCATGGTTTAAGATGCTGGTTCGCCCGGCCTGGGCGTTCATCAATGGATACTTCTTCCGTCGCGGCTTCCTGGATGGCGCAGATGGAGTTTCTATCGCCGTGAATACATCGCACCAGGTATTCCTCAAATACAGTAAACTTCACCGCCTTCAAAAAGCAAAACTGCAAACAAAAACCACTTTGCTCGCCAAGCCCGTACTTACCGAACATAAATCACTAGCTAGTGATGGGTAACTTAAGGTTTCACGCAAAGCCGCAGAGGCGCAGAGGAAGAAAGAAAAGTCAAATAACCAGGAGTCTGATGCTAGTTCCTAATTCCCGATTCCCATTTACTTTATCTCTGCGCCTTTGCGCCTCTGCGTGAAACACCTAAATTGGTACCGGTGAAACACATCCTGAAAAATACCTGGACCATCCTCGAGAAAAAGGAACGGAGCCGGTTCATCGCATTGCTGC
The DNA here is from genome assembly GCA_014379965.1 of Chitinophagaceae bacterium. Taxonomy (GTDB): domain Bacteria; phylum Bacteroidota; class Bacteroidia; order Chitinophagales; family Chitinophagaceae; genus VBAT01. The sequence continues at coordinate 10,116 of JACMKU010000185.1, read as the reverse complement.
TCCTCGATGTGGTCATAAGTATCATCGATATTCTTTCCCTCGTATTCCTGTTGGCCATCATACAGTTTTATATACAGCCCGGTAATCCTACAGGCATGGGCTTCCTGCCAGAATGGTTGCAGGACCGAGGCTCCGTTGCGCTCATTGGAATTTTCTTTCTGGTGTTTAGTCTCAAGAATCTCGCTGGCTTTCTCATAGCCCGGGCACATTACATCTTCATCGGCCAGGTGGCAGTAAGAATATCGGATGTCAACCTTCTTAAATACCAGCAGGGAGACTTTGGAGAATTCGTCCATACGGACTCCTCTGTATTCATTCGAAGGATCGCCTATCAGCCTTTCGAGTTCGGGCAATATCTTCTTGCCGGCCTCCAGCAGATCATCACACAATTAATCCTGATCACGATAACCCTTATCGCCATCATCATTTTCGACGCGAGGTTGTTCCTGCTTCTCATGCTTATTCTCCTTCCCCCCATCGTAATTGTATTCATTTTCATTCGCAAACGATCTTTGGTAATAAGGCGCCACATCCAGTCGAGCAACGAGCTGTCGTTTCGTTACCTGCTCGACGCATTGAAGGGTTGGGTAGAGGGGAATGTATACGGTCGAAATCAATTCTTCAGGAAACGCTTCACGGATGCGAGGCAAAAGTTTAGTACACATCTTTTCAATTCTCTGAGTCTCCAGAGCCTTCCCAACCGATTCATTGAGATATTCGCAGTGCTCGGGCTATTCATACTCATTCTCATTGCAAAATGGTGGGGAGGTAATGATACGACGCCATTGCTAACGATCGGCGCTTTCATGGCGGCGGCATATAAGATCATACCTGGCATAGTCAAGATCATCAATGTGAGTGGCCAGATCAAGACATATGAGCCAGCAGCGACCGAACTCGCGGCGCTCACAATTGTTGAAAATCAAGATAAGCCTACCCAGTTGGCAATGGATACCATGGAACTCAAAAATGTAAGTTTCTCCTTCGGAAATCAAACCATACTCGACAACTTCTCGATGATCATTAAACCCGGAGATTTCATCGGCATCACTGGAATCTCCGGAAGGGGTAAGACAACAATACTGAATATTATCCTCGGCTTTCTGAAACCTTCAAGTGGAGAATTGCTGGTAAATGACCTACCATTAGATTCCAAAACAGTAGGTTCACATTTGCCACAGATCGCGTACGTTCGGCAGCAATCATTTTTCATTCACGATACGCTTATGCGTAACATCACGCTCGAAGAGGATTGTCAAGTGCAGGCTTCCCTCCAGCAGGCCATCCGGGTTGCGGGCCTGGAAGCACTGCTTGCTAAATCTTCTCAAAAGGATGATATGATCATAAGTGAGAATGGGAAGAACATCAGTGGGGGGCAACAACAACGAGTTGCCATCGCGCGGGCCCTGTACAAGGATGCCCGGTTGCTATTACTCGATGAACCCTTCAATGAACTCGACCAGGTATCGAGCGAACATCTCTTGCAACACTTCAGGGATTTAGCAAGGGAAGGAAAGATGATCGTGCTGATCACCCACGACAAAAAAAGTCTCGCCTATTGCAACAAGATAATTTCTCTCGACGAAAATGGCTAAGGACACGCTGGTCATACTGATCCCGGGTTTCCCCGCCGATGAACAGGATACCACCTGTCTACCCATGCAGCAGGCTCTGGTGAGATCGCTCCAGGCGGTTAATCCGGAACTGCGGTTGCTGGTGTTGGCGTTCCAGTATCCTTATTTTCGTAAGACCTATGCCTGGCACAATGCCACTGTGATGAGTTTCGATGGAAGGAATCGCGGAGGCATACCACGATATTTTCTCCGGAAGAAACTTCAAACTATAATAAAAGAAGTGCACCTATCCGGAAGACTCCTCGGTATGCTAAGCTTCTGGTATGGTGAGTGCGCGTGGATTGGAAAGAAATTCACCGATCGCTATTCTATACAACATTATTGCTGGATCATGGGACAGGATGCAGGCAAGTCAAACAAATATCCAGCAAGGTTAAAAATAAACGCACGCGACCTAATAGCGCTCTCTCACTCATTGCGGGATGAGTTTGAAAAAAACCATGGGACAAGGCCCGGACATGTCGTTCCCGCCGGAATAGAACCCGCGGCATTCAATGAATTTCCAACTACGAGAGACATCGATCTCCTTGGCGCAGGTTCGCTCATCTCACTGAAACAATTTCCCCTCTTCCTTGATGTAGTGGCCCAGGTGAAGAAAGATTTCCCTTCGATCGTCGCCGCGATCGTGGGTGAAGGTCCCGAACGTCACAAGCTCGAGGAATTAATAGTCGAGCGTAATCTCAAAGAAAATATTCGGCTTACTGGCGAAATGTCACATCCCGATCTATTGCGTATGATGCAGCGATCAAAGGTCTTTCTCCACCCTTCGATGTATGAAGGATTCTCAGGCGTCTGCCTGGAGGCATTGTATGCCGGTGCACGTGTGATAAGTTTCTGCAGGCCGATGAAGGAAGACATCAATCACTGGCAAATCGCCACAGACAAGGAAGATATGGTCCGCAAAACTTTAATGCTCTTGCGTCAACCTCCGATCTTCACGCCCGTCATGTACCGGACGACGGAAGATGTTGCGTTGAACATCCTGGGTTTGTATGGCCGGGTGTAGTTGCCTCGTTGCTTGGTTGATTGGTTGCTTGGTTGCTCAAATGCTTAGTTGCCTGGATTGCTGCACGGAGAAACCAAGAAACCAATAAACCGATAAACTGAGCAACTACTTGGCAAGAACGCACTTCACGATTTTCTTGACCGCAACGATCGAAAAAGGTTTACGTCGCCAAGCCTTGAGGAAATCGTGCAGTGCCTTCGATCGATGACCGAACCGAAGGTATTTCTCTCCCCTATTGATGTGCAGTTTGAACAATGCATTCGAAACTATACTTCCTGGTAGCAAGTGACGATGCGATTCAATGAGTGTCAAACCCTCGTCGTAGCCCTTCTCCCAATGAGCATTGCTGATGTTCGATTCATGAACGCGTCGAAATAACAACGGCTCATAAAGTATGACCCCTTTAAAATTCCGGGCAAGTCGTAGTATAAAGTCAACATCTGCGAATGATTTCGACTCATCGAACATTCCCGTTACCGGCAGGCATGACCTACGGAATAACAGGGATGGAGTTGTAGCAGCCACCTCCGATTTAAAGAAAGGAACGAGCAATTTATCGTACCTCTCTCCCTCCTTCAGTTTATAGAAAAACTCGAAGGGCTCTCGTGCTTTCCTGAAATTATACCCCCCTGTCAATGAGAAGCCAGCCCCCGGGTACCGTTGCAATGCGGCCACCTGTTTCTCCAACTTCGATGGATCCCAGAGATCATCAGAATCGATAAACGCAATCAACTCTCCTTTTGAAAGTCGCAGCCCTTCGTTACGCGTGCCGGTTACTCCTAGCCTGCTCGACGTCTTATGGTAGCGTACCCGGTCATCATCGAAAGATCGCACTCGCATCTCTGTATCATCCGTCGAGCGATCGTCTACAACCAGCAATTCCCAGTTGCGATGGTCTTGTCCTATCACACTCTCAATAGTCTCTAAGATTAAGCCGCTCCTATTGTAAGTAGGGAGTATGATGCTGACGAGCGGGTATGAGTCTGTCCTGGTCACCTAATGATTATTTCTTACAAAGCAAATTTTCTATCTTCCTGCCAATAGCATCGAATGATAATTCGTCCCGGAACTGTTGTATCGTTCGCAACCTTTCTTTAGCAAGGTTCATAGTCTTCGTCTCCATCAATACTCTTAACAGGTCCGCTTGATCTCCTGGCTCAAACAGCAACCCGCATTGGCCCGGTCCTGTCATTCTCCGGAAGGATGGAATGTTCGTCACGATTGGTATGCATCCGCAAGACATTGCCTCACATACACCGATACCGCTTCCCTCGTAGTGCGAACCTGAGAAGACAAAATCCGACGCATTGTACCATTCCTGGAGTTGCGTATGTGGTACCGCACCTATGAACTTTACTGACCCGGGTGCATTGGATTGCGTCACGATTCCCTGCAATTGCGATAGTAAGAATTCATCCTGGTAGATCATGTATAAGGTCGCACCTGGTTCACGACTGACGAATTGGAGAAAAGTCTTAACTACGGTAACCGGGTCCTTATTCTCATCCAATCGGCCGACCCAAATGAATACGGGATGTCCTACGATTGCCATATCGCCCGCCTTCTCTGACCTTGGCGTAGGAAAGAAAGAAGATGATGCATCAATCGCCTCGACGATCTTCAATTCATCACGAATGATCCCGCTTCTCACCCATTCCTTACCAATCTCATCCGAAGCGAAAAGATAAGCATCAACGTACCGGTCAGCTTTTTGTTGAAGCCACTTGCGCTTTCCGGCAGTTGGCTTCTCCGCCCGGTGCAGCAGGAAGATCTTCGCACGTGATCCAAGCGTCCATCTTAGCTGCATCACCTGGAAAGGAAACATCAATCCGTTAACGAGCACCACATCGGGTTGAAGTTTTTTTATATAGTGATGAAGAGTGGTGGGTACGTACCTCTGCCGCTTTTCCGGATCGAAAAAATGATAAGTAACCTTTCCTCGTTCCAATTTACCAGTGTAATTAATCTGCTCTATGCTGTGCACGGTATGTCTTTCGGCGAGTTTTTCCAGTATTCCGGTATAGAAGGAAATACGGTTGAGCCAGCGAACAGGATCATTGAAACCCGGCGTGCTGACATAACTGGTGCTGACAATGATCATCTCCGGGAATTATTTTTTCTTAGCTTTAAACATGCGGCTGTTACAACGGATCCTGACATCATTCGATGGCTTGCACTATCCCCAGGAATATCTTTGCCTCGCAAGGGAAACATTCGAACCTACGCTACGGGTCTATCTCGTCCGCGGCCAACGCATACTTAAAGATATTACCGATTCCCATGTTTTTGCGGGATACAGTCCATTAGTATTTGTTTTGTGGTTCGCTCATGCCGAAGGTGGCGAGGATCGAATCAAGGCACAAGTCATCTTCAGCGAACGCCGGCTGAAATCAAACGACAATATCGATGAAAAGGGTGCTATCGCGAAGCTATCACTGAACCGGATCAGGACATACGAAACGCCTGATAAGGTTTTCTCCTACTACGAAGGCATTCATGGAGAGCACAGGCTGCTGCCCGCATTTCACCAACGCATGATCGGTTTAAAGAACCGTTTATATAACAAGGCTTCCGGCAATGTCTTCCTTCACGACAATCTTTACAAACAGGTACAAATCGCATACTCCGTTCCCCGGACCATTTCCCTGGTGACGGTGGGACAAGACGGATTATTTAACCTGTTTCCCACCGATCTTCACGGGAAGACGGGCGCCGGGTACTATATAAGTTCGCTCCGTCATGGAGGACTCGCCTGTCAGCAGGTAGTCAACTCCGGTAAGATCCTGGTCTGCCAGGTGGATGCTTCTGCCTTTAGGATGGTGTATAGTCTTGGCAGGAATCACATGCAACCGCTAAAGTCCCGCGATCAATTCCCTTTCGGAAAGTCGAATTCAGCAGACTTTGGCCTCCCCATTCCCGACAATGCCATGCATTACCACGAACTGGAAGTACTGGAAGCATTTGACCATGGAATCCATAAACTCCTGTTTTATAGGATCGTGTCCGAAAGGGCGCTCGCCAGCCATCCGGCTACCTTAGCTCATGTGCATAATGTGTACGCAACCTGGAGGCATAATAACGGATTGTCGGGCAACTATTTACTGCGATAATGCGATTATAAAACCGGACCATTTAAGCCATTGATCGGGACATGAACCGGGTACTACTATTTAATCCACGCAGTGCGAATTACAAGCCGAGAATTCCCAACTCTATTCTCAGTATCGCCTCTTCAATCGAAGGCCAGTTCGACTACGTGATCGTAGATGGCAACCTGGAAACAGATCCCTGGGAAAAAATACTCCGCCATCTTGGAAATGGAGGGTTTCGTTTCGTTGGCATTACATCGATGCCGGGCCCACAATTAAAGCAGGCCATTCCGGTGTCGAAGAAGATCCGGGAATTCTTCCCTACAATAACCATTGTCTGGGGTGGTTACTTTCCTTCAAACCAATCGAAGGTTGTATTGCAGTCCGGCTTCGTCGACTTCGTGATCAACGGACCCGGCGAGCGTGCTTTCCCTGCACTTCTGAATGCCGTGGTGAACAAGACTCCAGTTGAATTAATTCCAAATCTCATCTACAGGTCGGGCGACGAAATCCTGAAGACGGCGAAGGATGAATTGTATGATCCCGATACGCTTCCCGAACTTCCCTATGAGCGCCTAAACTCATTCTATCCGTTGCGGAGATACCTGGGAAAGACCTATCTCGGTACCCGCACGATCGCCTATCACTCCAGCATGGGATGTCCTTTCAAATGCTCTTTCTGTGCAGTCGTGCCCATCTACAATGCGCGATGGAAAGGGAAATCGGCATCGCTTATTTACAAGGATATAAATTACCTCCGGGAGAAGTATGGAGGAAACGCGATAGAGTTTCACGATAATAATTTCTTCGTATCAGAGAAACGGACGACCGAGTTCGCGAGACTGATACGTCCACATAAAATGATCTGGTGGGGCGAGGGCCGAATAGATACGATCGATAAATACTCCGATGCCTCCCTGGCTTTGATGAGGGAAAGCGGTTGCAAGATGATCTTCTTCGGGGCTGAGACGGGAAATGATGAGATACTGAAAAAAATGGATAAGGGAGGAACTCAATCCGCTGCGGGCATTCGAAGCTTTGCGGCGCGAATGGCGAAGTTCGATATCATACCTGAATATTCGTTCGTGCTTGGCACGCCTGCCGACTCCCCTTCCCAGGTGATGAAGCAAATTGACCAGGATATTGCTTTCATAAAAGAGATAAAACAGATCAACCCGAAGACCGAGATCATCATCTACGTATACAGCCCTGTGCCTACAGAGGGTAGCGACATGTACCAGAAAGTGCTTGCAAGTGGTTTTCATTTCCCTGAAAAACTGGAAGATTGGATCAACCCCCAATGGGAGAGCTTCGACCTTCGTAAGAACCCCCTCACGCCGTGGCTCACACCGGAAATGATCAACAAGATAAAGGACTTCGAAACGGTACTGAATGGATACTATCCTACGGTTTCCGATTTCCGGCTGACTGGTTTAAAGAGAACGATACTTCGCAGCTTCGCGGCTGTGCGTTACAAGACCGGCATCTATCGCAAGCCATATGAACTGAAAGCATTGCAGGTATTGTGGAAATACCGTCAACCAGAACTAGAAGGATTCTAACACATGAAGACGGCCATTCGTCATATCGTCGAACATACCTATAAGCCTTTGCTGGTGAGGTACCTCACAAAGACAAGGGTGTACCGGCATGAAGATATTCGACTGGAAATTCCACCCGAAGTCTTTCATCCTGGATTCTTCTTTAGCACTCGCCTTCTCCTCAATTATATCCGCAAGCTTCCTCTTAAAGGGAAAAAACTTCTTGAACTCGGTTGCGGCAGTGCCCTCATCGGCATGTGTGCGGCCAGGCAGGGTGCGAAGGTGACCGCTACAGATATCAATCCAATTGCTATCACATTCGTCGAGAAGAACAGTTTGCAAAATGATATCAAGCTCACTCCCATTCACTCAAATCTCTTTGAAAAAATACCAGCGCAGTCCTTCGATATTATTGCGATCAATCCGCCTTATTATAAAAAAAATCCGGGAACTAACAGGGAGTACGCATGGTATTGCGGAGAAAACGGAGAATACTTCCAGGCCTTGTTCGCGGGGTTGCGTAAATACGTCCATTCCCAATCAGAAGTACTGATGGTGTTGTTTGAAGGATGTGACCTGGAGATGATCGAAAACCTGGCAGCCATGCATGGATTCAATACGCGATGTGTGCAAACGAATAAGAACTTCCTGGAAACAAGTTTCATTTTTCAAATTGAACCAGTCAATTGAGTACGTCGGCGAAACATATCATCCCTCAAGACTTCGAGCAATTGTATATTCAGCTGCGCCAGAAAGAAGGGAGAATATATTCAGATGAGGAAGTGAGTTTGCTACCTGAAGTAGGATCCCAGCATCCGTATGCGCAGGAATGGAGGCTAAGGAAACAATCGTTTGAAAAACTAGCCGCTCACCTGGAGAGAAAAGAACGGCCCCTGGTCATCCTCGAAATTGGTTGTGGCAATGGCTGGCTGGCTCATCGACTTACAGGGATCCCCGGAACGAGAGTCATCGGCACCGATATCAATTTCACGGAGGTCCAACAGGCGGCGAGGGTATTCCAGGAAACCACTAACCTTCATTTCATCTATGGCGAGGCCGGTCCCGATCTGTTCGAGGAAATGCAATTCGACGTGGTCGTGTTCGCCGCCTCCATCCAATACTTCCCATCGATTACTGAGACAATTCACACTGCGCTTCGACTACTGAAGCCTAATGGAGAAATACATATCATCGATTCCCATTTTTATTCGCTGGCAGATATTAGCGCGGCTCGTCAGCGGTCACTGCTCTATTACCAGGCCGCGGGAATGCCGGAGATGGCCAATTATTATTTCCATCATAGCCTTGAAGACCTGGATCGTCATCGTGCTTCGATCCTATATGATCCGAATAGCCTGTTCAACAGGTTCCTGAGAAATAAACATCCTTTTCACTGGATATGTATTCCAGCTTCGACTCGTTAAATGTTCAGCCAGTCACTATATGAAACCTATCAACGAATTCGCACATTGCGGACGGATGTCATACGAACATTGCCTATCGTGATACTGATGCCGCATAGCGCATGCAATTGCCGTTGCGTGATGTGTGACATATGGAAAGACAATAGGAACCTCAAACAACTCACTGAGGAGGATATTCATGACCTGCTTATCTCTTTGAAGAGCCTTGGCACGCGGCAAGTACTAATGTCCGGCGGTGAGGCGCTCCTTCACCGAAATTTCTTCCGGTTTTGCGAGTTGATGACTGATAATAATATCAAAGTTTCACTCTTATCGACGGGACTTTCTCTTAAGAAGAATGCCGCCCAACTCGTGACTCACGTGAACGATATTATCGTTTCACTTGATGGTAATGAGGAGCTGCATGACCGTATCAGGAATATTCCTGGCGCCTTCAGGCAACTGGAAGAAGGAGTACAGGAAATCAAGTCGATGAATTCCCAATTTGGGATTAGCGCGAGAACGGTCATTCATCGATTAAACTTTCGGCAGTGGCCGGACATAGTTGATGCTGCGAGGACGATCGGACTTGATCGCATCAGCTTCCTGCCCGCCGACGTGAGTAGCCACGCTTTCAACCGCGAAGTATTATGGAGCGATGCGCGACAACATGAGATTTTGCCTGGCGAGAGGGAACTCGACGAGCTGCGCGAGATCACCGAGAGAGTAATTAGCATGAGTCGCAGGTTTCCAAACTTCATTGCCGAGTCGGCCGAGAAGCTGCGCAATATTTATAAGTACTACGCGGCCTGCTATAACCTTATTCCATTTCCATATAAAAAGTGTAATGCTCCCTGGGTGTCAACGGTGGTGGAGGCAGATGGCTCGGTAAGACCGTGCTTCTTCCATCCACCGATGGGCAATATCAGGGACCAGCCACTTTCTTCGATTTTAAACAATGAAGTGAATATCCGCTTCCGGAAGGAACTGGATATGGATAATAATGATACGTGTAAGAAATGTGTCTGTTACCTGCATCTTTCACCTGGCACCAAACTGAATTGATTGGCATGAAGAGCATTTTGTTTTCGCATTCCTATTTCCTGCGCTTCGATCCGAAGCAATGGGCAACCGGGCAGCCCTATGCGCCTATAGGAACGTTATATGCCGCGGCCGTCATGCGTGAAAAAGATTACGCCGTTTCATTTTTCGATACCATGTTTACACATGGGCCCGAAGATATTCTTCCAGCACTAAGAATCTCGGCGCCCGACTACTTCGTGCTGTATGATGACGGGTTTAACTATCTCACAAAGATGTGCCTAACCCGCAAGCGCTTCGGCGGCCCTCTCGACCAGATCCGCGACGCGGCGAAACGGCTCAAGAGCTGGGGTCTGACCGAGGCGCCGGAGGAAGTCGCGACGCGCGCTTTGGCGATCATCG
>JACMKU010000184.1 GCA_014379965.1 Chitinophagaceae bacterium | reverse complement strand
TTGGTTTCTTTATTTTGGAATTGCCATAGCCACTGCAGCTGCGATAATAGCCAGCCAGGCGCTTATCTCGGGGTCTTTTACTCTTATCAGTGAGGCTATGAGGCTTAACCTCTGGCCCAAGCTTCGGATAAATTACCCGACCGAAGCAAGGGGGCAGTCGTACATACCGGCAATTAATCTTTTGCTCTTTATTGGGTGCATTGGAATTGTACTTTATTTTAAAAAGGCTTCAAATATGGAGGCGGCCTACGGATTAGCTATCACCTTATGCATGATAGCGACCTCGATACTGTTTGCCAACTACATGGTTCTACAGCGAACAAGACCATTTCTTGTTTACCTGTACCTCTTTGTATTCCTTACGATCGAGGCAAGTTTTCTGTTTGCAAATATTCAAAAGTTCATGCATGGCGGTTACGTGGCGCTTATCGTCGGAGGCCTTTTGTTTCTCGTGATGTACATCTGGCTTAGGGCAAGGAGAATCAAGAACAGGTATGTGGAATTTGTAAGGTTTGATCATTATATTTCCAAAATGCAGGAACTTAGCAACGACAGGGCGGTGCCAAAATATGCCACCCACCTGGTTTACCTGACGAGCGCCAACAACACAAAAGAGATTGAGCATAAGATTATCTATTCAATACTGAATAAGAAGCCCAAACGGGCAGACATTTATTGGTTTGTACACGTGGAAACGATGGATGATCCGTATACGAGCGAGTACAAAGTGGAACATATAATTCCGAATGACATTATTCGCATTGATTTCCGGCTTGGTTTTAGAGTGGAGCCTCGGATCAATCTCATGTTTAGGAAAGTGGTTGAAGATCTCGTTTCAAATAAGGAGGTGAATATAATAAGTAGGTATGAAAGCCTTGCCAGTAGTAAGACTGTTGGTGACTTCCAGTTCCTGGTTATGGAGAAATACATTAGCCAGGATAGCGAACTGCCCTTCATCGAGCAGGTTATTATGAGACTTCATTTTTGGATAAAAGATGTCAGTCTTTCGGAAGAAAGGGGATTCGGTCTCGACCCAAGCAATGTAACGGTTGAAAAATTTCCACTGATTGTTGGACCGGTGCCTAAATTGAAATTGAAGCGAGTGGATGACTAAGCGGTCAATTTAGTAATGGAATGGTTTACCTATGCCAGGAAATATTCTGATAATCGACGATGAAGAACAGTTGCGGAAGCTGCTCACAAGAATTATTTCTTTAGAGGGATTTTCTGTTTTCGAAACGGCAACCCTAAAGTCAGCAATTGCCATTTTAACGCAGCGGCCAATCGATGTAGTATTGTGCGACGTAAGACTTCCTGATGGAAACGGTGTCGAATTTATCAAGTTCTTAAAGAAGACACAACCACAGCTTGAAGTCATCTTACTTACCGCTTTTGGGAATATAGGAGATGGTGTTCAAGCAATTAAAAATGGAGCATTTGACTACCTTGTAAAGGGCAATGATAATGATCGGATTCTTCCGTTAGTCCACCAAGCCGTAGACCAGGCGCAACAGCATAGGAAATCTGCGGTTAAGATTAGCGAGAAGACTCTTTTTGATTTTGAATCTATCATCGGCCAAAGTTCCTCGATACAAAATGCTATAAGACTATCGAAAAGGATCGCAATCACAGATTCTACCGTATTGTTGCTAGGTGAGACCGGCACTGGTAAAGAAGTTTTTGCCAACGCGATTCATCACAACAGCAAACGAAAGGATAATTCCCTCGTTGCAATTAATTGTAGCGCCTTTAATAAGGAATTATTGGAGGGTGAGTTATTTGGGCACAAAGCCGGGGCTTATACAGGAGCTCAGACCGATAAAAAAGGGTTGGTCGAAATTGCCGACGGCGGTACATTATTCCTCGATGAAATAGGGGAGTTGAATATAGAGCTCCAGGCTAAATTACTGCGGGTGTTGGAGAATGGAGAGTTCATCAAGCTTGGTGACACCAGAGTATCCAAAGTGAATGTAAGGGTCATCGCGGCAACAAACAGGGATCTGTCCAAGGAGATTGCAGATGGTCACTTCCGTGAAGACCTGTTTTACCGGATTAATGTATTTACTATCGAATTACCCTCCCTCCGCGAAAGGGATGAAGATATACCCTTATTAATCCAATTTTTCCTTGCTCAAACTATCTCTAAAGAGAACAAGGCCAGCATCCAGGTGAGTAAAGACGCCTTATGGCTGATGCAGAGGTATCACTGGAAAGGCAATATCAGGCAACTAAAAAATGTGATCGAGCGTGCGGTTATCCTTGTAGATGGATTAGAAATACTGCCTGAGCACCTCCCTTATGAAATCCAAACCCAAAACAGCGAAACTTATCAGGAGTTGTCACTATCGTCGGTAGAAAAGAAACACATTCAGAAACTACTTGTTTATACGAATGGCAACAAGGCGAAGGCCGCCCGGCTTCTCGAAATTGGGCTCGCTACTCTCTATCGTAAGATGAATGAGTACGCAATCTCTTCTAGCTTCCCAAAATGATATGACGCCATCTCATTTTGAGAAGGTTTTTTGTGAACACCCGGGGCACTGTATTTTCCGAGTCGACCCCGGATGCTTGTCCATGGCTCATTACAGCCGTCTTGGTTCACCGCCAGCATTCAGGTACGGCATTTGGCATCTCCGCCAACATGGATGGGAAAAATAAAATCCTTGACATCTTCGTCATCACATTAATCTGGGTGCTTTCAATTGCCCTGGTTGTACTTGTGTTGATGAAAACTGACTTGTTCAACTAAAATACTTTTCTATGCTACCGGTTATCCTTGTCATTTCGGCGCTCGTTTGTTTCTGGGTATTCTATAAATCTATTGACTGGTTCGAAAAAATTTAAACATTATGATGACTTTCCTATTCATTATGTCGATAGCCGTGTTCGGATATCTTATATACGTATTGATTAAACCCGAAAAATTTTGATCTATGACTGTCGAAATAACAGGTATTATCCTCATGTTCTTAATAACTGTACTGTTCGCATATCCCCTGGGAAAATATTTTTCAAAAGTTTTTAAGGGAGAAAAGACAGTCACTGATTTCATGAACCCCGTCGAAAGATTCTTCTTCAGGGTCTGTGGTATCCACCCAGATGAAAGTATGAACTGGAAACAGTTTCTCAAAGCATTGCTAACGATCAATCTCCTATGGCTGGTCTATGCGTTCTTCCTGCTTATTTTTCAGGATAAATTACCGCTCAATCCTGATGGCAATCCTGGCCAAACGCCAGACCTCGCCTTCAACACTGCCATCAGCTTTCTTGTCAACTGCGACCTACAGCACTATTCAGGTGAGTCGGGGGTTACCTATCTCACGCAACTATTCGTGATCACATTTCTCATGTTTGTGAGTGCGGCAACTGGCATTACAGCGTTGATCGCGGTTTTGAATGGACTTCGGGAGAAGACGACACAGAACCTTGGCAACTTCTGGAACATCTTCACAAAGACTATCACGAGGATACTGTTACCGTTGTGTATTGTCGGGGCTATCCTGCTGGTATTTAGTGGTACTCCATCGAGCTTCGATGGCAAGGATAGTCTAACAACCCTCCAGGGCGACAACGTGCAGGTCTCGAGGGGGCCGGCCGCCGGGATGATTGCCATCAAACACATTGGGACAAATGGGGGTGGATGGTTCGGAGCTAATTCCGCGCACCCCCTGGAGAATCCTACCTATCTGACAAATATGCTCGAGATGATCATGCAGATGATTATCCCACTTGCCCTGATTTTCACACTCGGGTTTTATCTTAACCGCCGGAAGCTTGCAAGGGTGATCTTCGGGATCATGACCATCGGTATGCTATGTTTGGTGATTCCAACGATCATATCGGAGATTGGTGGTAATCCCGCTATTGAAAAGATGGGTGTATCACAGTTAACCGGTGCGATGGAGGGTAAGGAGGTTAGGTTTGGTCCAGCCGCCTCGGGCTACTGGAGTACGGTCACCACTATCATCTCCACGGGATCTGTCAATTCAATGCATGATAGCTCCATGCCTGTTTCGGGTGTGATGCAAATGCTGGGAATGATGATCAACGCGTTTTATGGCGGTTGCGGTGTAGGGTTGCTCAATTACCTTATCTATATCATCATCGCCGTTTTTATTTCCGGCCTGATGGTTGGACGCACCCCCGAATTCATGGGTCATAAAGTAGAGGCAAGGGAGGTAAAGATCGCTACACTGGTGACTTTATTATCTGCCTTCCTGATCAAAGGTTTCACCGCCCTCGCGGCTTACATGGTCGCCCATCACCCAGAAACGGGCTGGGCCGTGCAGCCTGCTAACTGGTTGAATAACCCCTCATACCACGGCTTTTCGGAAATGCTCTATGAGTATACATCGGCCAATGCGAATAATGGAAGCGGCTTCGAAGGATTGGGGGACAACAATATTTTCTGGAATGTAACTACAGGATTCGTGCTCTTATTGGCAAGGTTCATCCCAATCATTGGCCCGGTAGCCATTATTGGATTGATGGCTAGCAAGAAGTTCATACCTGAATCTCCTGGCACCCTTCGCACCGATTCCTGGACATTTGGGGTAGTGACGCTTGCTGTGATAATAGTTATCAATGCCCTGTCCTTTTTTCCGGCGCTTGCACTGGGGCCAATCGCTGAATACTTTTCATTAAAATAAATGAAAACTGAATTATCATGATACAACAGAAACGCACTATACAGTTGTTTGATCCCAAATTGGTCGGCACCGCCGTTCGGCAGTCATTTGTCAAACTCAATCCCCGGCTGATGATCAGGAACCCGGTGATGTTCACGGTAGAGATCGGTACTGCCGTAATGCTTGCTGTGTGTATCCACCAGCTTATTACGGGGGACCTGTCACAGGGATCGATAGGATACAACATGACAATTTTCGCAATACTCCTGATCACTGTCTTATTTGCCAATTTTGCAGAAGCGCTAGCTGAGGCACGAGGGAAGGCGCAGGCGGAAAGCCTTCGGAAGACCCGGGAGGAGACACCGGCAAAGAAAGTAAATACAGAGGGCGAACATTTTAGCTCCAGCATCGAAACAGTGGCCTCTTCGTCTTTACGTATGGGGGATCATTTTGTTTGCGAGAGTGGCGACATTATCCCAATGGATGGCGAGATCGTTGAAGGAATCGCTACTATAGATGAATCTGCCATTACCGGAGAATCGGCGCCGGTAATACGGGAGTCAGGCGGCGACAAGTCTTCTGTTACCGGTGGTACAAAAGTTCTAAGCGATCGGATCGTTGTGAGGGTAACAACGGCGCCCGGCGAATCTTTTCTCGACAAAATGATCGCACTGGTGGAAGGTGCTTCCCGCCAGAAAACGCCTAATGAGATAGCGTTGACCATCCTCCTCGCCGCATTCACTCTAATTTTCATCATAGTATGCGTAACACTGAAACCATTCGCCGACTATGCCAATACGCCCATCACTATTGCTGCATTCATCTCCCTTTTCGTCTGTTTGATACCCACAACTATCGGTGGGCTCTTATCGGCCATCGGCATAGCCGGTATGGACAGGGCGCTGAGAGCGAATGTGATCGCAAAGAGTGGCAAAGCCGTAGAGACTGCTGGCGACATCGACGTATTACTTCTTGATAAGACGGGAACAATAACAATCGGAAATCGCAAGGCTACCAATTTCTATCCTGCAGTTGGTGTAAGTGAAAACGAGTTTATTCGTTTTAGTGCCCTGAGTTCTTTGTCGGATGAGACTCCCGAAGGAAAGTCAATCATCGAACTTGCTTTACAGAAAGGGGTTAATGCCAGGATGGAAACTGGTATGAAGTTTATCAAATTCACTGCAGAGACAAGAAGTAGTGGAGTGGATATGATTGCTGGTACCAGGATCCGCAAAGGGGCATTCGACTCAATTCGCTCGATAGTTACAAAAGCGGGATTTACGGTACCTGCAGATACTACAGAGAAGGTAAATAACATCTCCTCAAACGGGGGCACGCCACTAGTAGTTGCTGTGAATGATGAAGTAAAAGGGGTCATCGAATTGCAGGACATTATAAAGCCTGGCATACAGGAGAGGTTTCAACGTCTTCGTAAAATGGGTGTCAAGACCGTGATGGTTACCGGAGATAATCCCCTAACGGCAAAATATATCGCAGAGAAAGCCGGTGTAGACGATTATATCGCTGAAGCGAAACCTGAAGACAAGATGAACTACATCAGGAAGGAGCAGGCGTCAGGGAAACTGGTGGCGATGATGGGCGATGGCACCAATGATGCGCCGGCACTGGCCCAGGCGGATGTGGGTGTAGCCATGAATAGCGGCACGCAAGCCGCCAAGGAGGCGGGCAACATGGTCGACCTCGACAATGATCCAACAAAACTCATAGAGGTTGTAGAGATTGGAAAGCAGTTGCTAATAACCAGGGGCACACTCACCACGTTTTCTATTGCAAATGATGTCGCGAAGTACTTCGCCATAGTTCCCGCGCTATTTATCGCATCCATTCCGGCCTTGCAGGCTTTGAATATTATGGGACTAAAAAGCCCCGAGTCGGCCATCCTTTCAGCTGTCATATTCAATGCCATCATTATCCCGATGCTGATACCATTGGCATTGAAGGGGGTTGCTTATAAACCCATCGGTGCCTCTGCATTGTTGAGGAGGAATCTCCTGATATATGGCCTGGGCGGTGTCATCATACCCTTTATCGGCATAAAAATGATTGACATGTTATTAGCCTTATTTATGTAAAGTGTAATCAAACAGATATGAAAAAGAATTTAATGATATCCCTGAAGCTCACACTCGTGATGATCGTACTTTGCGCAGTTCTCTATCCCTTATTCATCTCTGGTATAGGAAGGATGGCGCCTGGCGGAGGGAAAGGAGTAACCGTCGCCGTGAACGGAAAGGTGGTGGGATATGAAAGGATTGGGCAGAAATTCACGGAAGACAAGTATTTCTGGGGACGGCCTTCCGCTGTTGACTACAATGCAGCCGGCTCAGCCGGTTCAAATAAGGGTCCTTCTAACCCTGACTACCTGCAGATAGTGCAGGACAGGATCGACAGTTTCCTCGCGCACAATCCAGGAATTAAAAAGACAGACATCCCGGCTGATATCGTCACCGCTTCAGGGAGTGGACTGGATCCACACATTTCGCCAGAGGCGGCGTATGTTCAGGTAATTCGCGTAGCTGCTGTTCGAAAACTTCCGGAACAAAAAATAAAGAACCTGGTGGATACCCACGTGGAAGCTCCGTTGGCAGGCGTCCTTGGCCCATCGAGGGTGAATGTCTTGAAACTCAATATTGCCCTAGACGCTCTCAAATGAAATGACCCGTCATTTAAAAATCAAATGAACAATATAAAGCACAAGAAAATGAAAACAATGTTGACGGGAGCGATCATACTGATTACCCTGGTTGCTAACGCGCAAGACTCGATTACAAAGACACAGGCACCTACACTTGCATTTAGCGGCTATGTGGAAGCATATTACAGTTATGATTTCAACAAACCTGAAGACAACACTCGACCAGGCTTTCTCTATAGTCACAACCGGCACAATGAGTTTAACGCAAACCTCGCGTTTATTAAGGCGGCGTATAGCAGCGAACGGGTGCGGGCCAGCTTCGCCATTGCTACAGGCACCTATGTGAACGCGAATTATTCGGCCGAACCCGGAACATTAAAAAACATCTACGAAGCCAATGCCGGGTATAAACTTAGCCGCACCAGCAATCTCTGGTTTGATATCGGCATCATGCCCTCGCATATTGGTTTCGAAGGTGCCATCAGCAAGGATTGCTGGGCGCTGACCCGGAGCCTTGTTGCCGAAAACTCACCTTATTTCGAGAGCGGGGCGAAACTTGGATACACGGCTAACAATGGCAAACTTTCACTCAGCGTCTTAGCCTTGAATGGATGGCAACGCATTACGCGCGTGAATTCCAATTCGCTGATGAGCTGGGGAAGCCAGGTCTACCTGAAGCCAACGGATAAGATAACACTCAATTACAGCACGTTCTTAGGTACGGACAAACCGGATAGCGTGAGACTATGGCGTATTTACCATAATATCTACGGCATTTTCCAGTTCAATGATAAGGTAGGCCTCACTGCAGGATTCGATATCGGTACTGAACAAGTTTCTAAGGGTTCCAGCGAGAAGAACACCTGGTACACACCGGTGGCAATACTGCGTTTTACGCCAAATAGTCAATGGGCAGTTGGGATACGGGGGGAGTATTTTCGTGATGTGAAGGGAGTGATCATCGCCACGGGAACCCTTAATGGATTTAGAACATCTGGAATCTCATTAAATGTGGATTGCCTGCCAATTTCCAATGTGGCAATGAGAGTGGAAGGCAGACTCTTGAACAGCAAGGATGAGATTTTTTTCAAAGCTGGAGGTCCAACCAGCACGACAACGGCGGCCACCTTTTCTATAGCAGTTAGTTTTTGACAAGAACCTGAATCAAAGTAATGTACCGGCTGGTAAATTTGTAGAGACAACAATTTATGACAGAACAGGAAGTCGATAGCTCATTCGTAGAACTCCCGAAAGATAAGAAGGGAAAGCTCAAAATATATATTGGCATGAGTGCGGGAGTTGGAAAGACCTACCGGATGCTCCAGGAGGCTCATAACCTGTTGCGCAATGAAGTAGATGTGAAAATCGGGTACGTAGAAACACATGGAAGAAAGGAAACACAGGCACTAATTGAAGGACTGCCGATTATTCCTCGGAGGATGGTCTTTTACAAAGGAAAGCAGCTCGATGAGCTGGACGTGCAGGCGATCCTTCTTTTACATCCGCAGATCGTTATCGTCGACGAGTTGGCACATACCAATATACCCGGGAGCAAGAATGAAAAAAGATGGCAGGATGTACTGGATATCCTTGATGCTGGAATCGACGTGATTTCTGCCATAAATATTCAACACATTGAAAGTATCAATGAAGAAGTGAAGCACATCACGGGCGTCGAGGTTAAAGAAAGAATTCCTGACAAAATACTCCAAATAGCAAATGAGGTTGTGAACATTGACCTGACAGCGGATGAACTCATAACCCGGCTCAAGGAGGGCAAGATCTATGACAGTAACAAGGTACAACAGGCGCTACATAACTTCTTCAAGCCTGAAAGAATACTTCAACTACGCGAACTGGCCCTTAAGGAAGTCGCAGGACAGGTAGAGCGAAAGGTGGATTATGAAGTTACGGCTAAGGACAAGCCCTGGCGGCATGAGCGTTTCCTTGCCTGCATATCATCAAACCCTGAGATTGCGCAAAACATAATCCGAAAAACCGCTCGCCTCGCTTCTTACTATAATAGCAAATGGTACGTGCTGTATGTTCAGACACCGAAAGAGTCACTGGAAAGAATCCCCCTTGCGGCACAGCGCCATCTAATCAATAACTTTAAGAACGCCACCGAACTAGGGGCGGAGGTCATCCAAAGGAAAGAGGAGAATATAGCCAGTGCCATAATAGAGCTTATTGGAGAGAAAGGTATCACGACAGTATGTATTGGAAAGCCACACCTGAAGTTGTGGCAGATAATTTTGAGGACAAGTATCTTTAATCAACTACTGAAAACGTTATCCAAAAATGAGGTCGACCTTGTAATACTATCTTAATGGCAAACTCTGTAAAAAACAGGATACGGCTGGGTACATTATTCCTGTTCTCCCTGGTTTTGCTCTCATGCGGCGTAGGGATCTATCACCTGGTTCGCCTGAAGAATGATGCCCGGGAGATCCTTAAGGATAACTATGAATCTCTCGATTATGGTCACGAAATGCAAAGTGCACTTGACAGTTTTACGTTCCAACCCGATAATTCGATCTCCAGATTTGAAAGCGTACTTAAGTTACAGGAGGTCAATATCACCGAGCCTGGCGAAAAGGAGGCTACCCGGACTATCCGGGGTTATTTCAACCTGTTTCGCCAGGGAGATAGATCCCAGCGTGTGACACAGGGAATTCGGACAGGCATACAGGAGGTTCTCGCACTCAACATGTCTGCGATCGAATACAAGAATCGCCGGGCTAATAGCACGGCCGACAAGGCCCTTACCTACATAACTCTCCTGGCCGCCATCGTCTTTCTCGTAGGATTTACTTTTTCCTTCAACTTTCCATCTGTATTAACGGGACCTATTAGTTCCTTGACAGAGGGAATCCAGGAAATTGGTAAGAAGAATTATCATCACCGGATTCATTTAGAGCGAAAGGATGAGTTTGGGCAAATGGCTGATGCATTCAACGACATGGCGGACCGCCTGGAATACTTCGAAAACAGTAACCTCAATAAGATCATTTTCGAGAAGACCAGGGCAGAAGCCGTGATCAATAGCCTAAAGGAAGCCAGTATCGGCATTGATAAGAATGGGGTAATTCTTTTTGCCAATGGCCAGGCACTACAACTCCTCGGAATCCAATCCAGGGATATTATCGGCAAACCGGTTGATGAGATCAGCAGAAAGAACGACCTCTTACGCTTCCTGCTCGAGGAGAAGGGAGCCGTTCCCTTTAAGATCGTCGTAGACAATCGTGAGAATTATTTCACGAAGGAGGTCATGGATATTACGCAGGATAATTTCAGTAGCAAAGTGATAGTACTCCGAAACATCACTTCATTTAAAGAACTGGATGTAGCGAAGACAAATTTCATCGCCACCATCTCTCATGAATTGAAAACACCTATAGCCTCCTCCGATTTGAGTTTGAAATTATTAGAGGACCAACGCGTAGGAAATTTAACGACAGACCAGAAAGAACTGTTGCAAAATATCAAGCAGGACAACCAGCGGATGTTGAGAATATTGAGTGAACTACTTAATATGTCGCAAGTGGAGGCAGGCAAAATACAACTGGAAATCACTCATGTGAAACCTCAAACACTTGTTGATAATGCGATTAATGCATGCGCCAGTGCTGCCAGGGAAAAGGGAATCACCATACTGAAATCTTATGAGGAGCCCATCAAGGATGTGAGTGCTGATGCCGAGAAAACCGGTTGGGTATTGAATAATTTCCTTTCAAATGCAATCAAACACTCCCCCGAAGGCGGGGACATTACCATCCGGCTGATTGTGGAAACGGGCAAGATGCAGTTTTCAGTGGTTGACCAGGGGCCGGGTGTGCCATCTCAATATTCATCCAAGATTTTCGAACGCTTCTTCAAAGTGCCTGGCTCGAAGGCAGGTGGTACCGGGCTTGGGCTGGCGATCTCGAAAGAGTTCATTGAGGCACAAGGTGGGCAGATTTGGGTCAATAGCGAGATTGGGTCTGGAAGTAACTTCTGCTTTAGCTTGCCCATTGCTTAAAATTTGTCAGTCGATTATTTAGCTCGGTTGGCCCATACGACTCACAGTAGTAGTATACACGGCAAGATTCCAAATGGTATATTGACAGACAGTCAAGTGCGACCACTAATGTCCAGGCAAAAGCGTTTTTTAGCCGTATGATTTTTTAATCTTCGCCTTTACCCTTTCTTCAATATCTGTAAGTAATTTTGAGCTTAACATGCGTATTCTATTTCGGGTATCCTCACTGGTTTTCGCCCTGATCTTATTTTATATGCAAGCGATTGCCCAGACTTCCATTACTGGTACCGTCGCAGATGGTAGCGCAAAGCGACCAGTCGAATTCGCTACCGTCCAACTACTCTCGCTTCCCGATAGCTTGTTGGTAAAAGGAACCGTTACGGACAAGAGAGGGAGGTATACTATTGATGAGGTGCAGGGTGGTAGTTATCTTGTCCGTTGTAGTTTCATCGGGTATGATGTCACGCTGTCACCTATATTCACTATTGCTGTGGGACAGCCGTCCTTTTCAGTCAGCAGATTGGACCTGGTTCCCCTTTCGAACACCCTGGACGCTGTAACAGTGACTGGTACGAGGTCGCAGTTGAACGCCTCGATTGATCGAAAAGTCTACAACGTCGATCAGGACATTATGAGTCGGACGGGAACCGCTTCTGATATTCTTAAAAACATTCCTTCCGTTGAGGTAGATGTCGACGGGAATGTAGCGTTGCGCGGTTCCGGTGACGTCATGATCCTAATAAATGGAAAACCGAATCCGCTGATGGGACGTACTCGTGCGGAGGTGCTGCAACAGCTGCCCGCAAATTCCATTGAGCGCATTGAAGTTATTACGAATCCCTCTGCCCGGTATCGCCCGGACGGCGCTGGTGGCATCATCAATATTGTATTGAAGAAGAATATTCGCAGCGGCTTCAACGGCACGGTGACCGTTAACGCCGGCAATAAGGATCGATACAATGGATCGCTTACTCTTAACTTTCGGCCTAAGAAATTTAATTTGTTTGGGAGCTATAGCTATAGGCGCGATACACGGCTAAGATATAATACGATTGACAGGACATATCTCGATAGCCTAACGGGTGCTGAAGAAACGCAGTTCAATCAATCGGCCGTGACCGTTAGCCATCCTGTTGCTCATATAGTCACTTCCGGTATAGATTATATAATAAATGAACAGAACAGTTTCGGCGTGTCGGCGACCTATTACTCTCGTCGGCAGACAATCAACTCAACGACCGGGAACGTGACGAATGATGGAGGTTCTCTTATAGAAACCTTCAATCGCGTGCGGCGTGGTCCCGAATCGGAAAGGCAAACTAGCGGCACAGCTTATTTCCAGCACGACTTCTCAAAGGATGGTCATGATTTGCGAATTGAGTTCAATACTTCAAAGGAAAACGAGGTTGAGGATAATCGCTTTTCAAACATTTACATGCTTCCAACCCAATCGACTTCCTTCGATAATACGCTCATTATGCAGGAAGAGGTGCAGAACCAGTTGACTGCTGATTACTCAAACCAGTTAAGCGAGGATTCAAAACTCGAAGCTGGGTATGATGGCCTTTATGATAAAGTGGACCTGGATTTCTTCGGGGAATATTATGATGATGCGCAGAGCAGGTTCGTTAAGGATATGGTGAGGAGCAATCGTTTCCTGTATAAACAGGATGTACATGCCATCTATGGTACTTTCCAAAAGGCATTTAAGAAATTCGGTTACGAACTTGGAGTCCGGTTCGAAGGCGTGATTGGGAAAGGACGCCTCGTCAACATCGATTCCCTAGTAGATAATAGATATTTCAAAGTGTATCCAACGATGCATTTATCTTATAAAATCACTGATAATAGTGAGGTGCAGTTGAATTATAGCAAGCGGGTGAATCGCCCGGATCCCGACGAGCTAAACCCTTTTCCGGAATACCAGGATCCAAGAAACCTACGAGCGGGTAACCCTGCCCTTCTGCCAGAGATCACTCACTCTACTGAATTGGGGTATAAGTGGCAGGATAAAAATTTCACCTTTGTTCCCAGTATATATTACCGGTTTAAGCGAAATGGTTTCACCTCTGTTATAATTGCATTGAATGATTCGACCCTTCTTTCTACTATGCAGAATCTATCCACGGATCAATCGGCGGGCATAGAAGCAATCATCTCGGTGAAGGCCGGGGACTTCTTAACTACCAGTCTGACCACTAATCTTTTTTACAACCGGATAAATGCTTCCAACCTGGGATTTCTTCAAAGTCGATCGGTTTATTCCGGATCGGCTACGCTTACTGGTAGCATGGCAATCACAAAGACATTTCTGATGCAACTAAGCGGTAACTATCGTTCCGCCAGGCTTACGGCACAAGGGAAGACATATCCTACCCTCGTGATGAATGGAGGAATAAGGAAGGATTTTCCGAAAGCAAAATTGTCGACCATTATTACCGTCTCCGATATCTTTAGGTCGTTACGCCAAAAGACAATATTGGACACGCGCTACCTTAACCAGCTATCGGTAAACAGGCGTGATGGCCTGGTTGTCTACTTTGGAGTCAGCTACCGCTTTGGGATAGTGAAGAAGGAAAAGGAAGAGAATATGCAATTCGATAATTCGCTTTAGTTGTCCTGAGTGTTCAGGCCTTTAAAGGCTCTCCTGAGCTTGTAGCTCAGGAGCAACTTTAATAAAAGTAACGGTATAGCAATAGAAATCCTCCACGAACTTGTTGCATCCCAACTTTTAAATGATGTTTTTCTCTTGATTTCCGTTGGATTTCCTGTTTTATACAAGAACTGCAGTTATTAGTTTTAATAAAAGCTTATTAAAACTAAATAATGAGCGCTGGGGGCTATAAGATCAGAAATAAAGGAGGTATCCATTTCATAACTTTCGCTGTTGTTGAGTGGGTGGATGTATTTACAAGGCCTGAGTACAAAGATATCCTGATGGATAGTATCCGGCATTGGCAGGCGGAGAGAGGATTATTACTAAATGCCTGGTGCTTGATGACCAACCATGTGCATATGATTTTGTCTGCCATAAATAATGACAGCAGTGAGATTCTTCGGGATTTCAAGAAATTTACAAGTAAAAAGATCATCTCGGCTATTGAAAATAACAAACAGGAGAGCCGCAGAGAGTGGATGTTGAAAATATTTAAAGGGGCAGGTTGTTCCAACGGCCGGAATACCAGTTATCAGTTTTGGCGGCAAGACAATCATCCAAAAGAATTGTACAGCCCTGCCTTTACTGCTCAGAAAATAAATTATATCCATCAGAATCCGGTTAGAGCTGGCGTTGTTGATAAAGCGGAAGAATACCTTTACAGCAGCGCAAGGGATTATTATTATCAGAAGAAATGCGGGTTACTGGATGTTCTTTTTTTATGATTAATGCGAGGCAGTCTTAAAGTGGCTCCTGAGCTGCAAGCTCAGGAGAGCCTTTAAAGGGCTGAACGCTCCGGATAGCGGGGTACTGGATGTTCTTTTTTTATGATTAATGCGAGGCAGTCTTAAAGTGGCTCCTGAGCTACAAGCTCAGGAGAGCCTTTAAAGGGCTGAACACTCCGGATAGCGGGGCGGTCGCGAGCGAGCGCATAGCGAAGAGTAGCGACCGAGTGATTAGGGCCTACATCAAAACAAAAAACCCTGCACCATTAAAGCTGCAGGGTCTCCAAATTTTAGTAGCCCGTACGAGATTCGAACTCGTATCACCACCGTGAAAGGGTGGTGTCCTAACCCTTAGACGAACGGGCCGTTTTAGGGACGGCAAAGATAGGTCTGCACCCCTTTTTTGCCAAATGTTTTTCCCCTTCTTCTCATTCCCTTCACTTAACCACTCCATATATATACATCCTTTCTCCCCAATTTACTGGCACTGCCAATTCAATCAAATCTGATATAGCCTGACACCCACAGTTTTCATACCTTCGCCGGGCAAAACTTTGAACCTGCCCGCTGCCACTGATTCGGGTTCAACCTCCGGTGATACGGGCACAAACAATTAAACTTTTAAACTTAACATGAGCACAGTTAAAGTTGCAATCAATGGATTTGGACGCATCGGCCGCCTCGTCTACCGCCAGATCTATCAAATGAAAGGTATCGACGTGGTAGCCATCAACGACCTCACCAGTCCAAAAGTACTGGCCCACCTTCTCAAATACGACAGCGCCCAGGGTCGCTTCGACGCCGAAGTCAAGGCCACCGAAGACGCCATCGTAGTCAACGGCGATACCGTAAAAATATACGCACAGAAAGATCCTTCACAGATTCCGTGGGGTAGCCACGGCGTCGACGTAGTGATCGAAAGCACAGGCTTCTTCACCGATAAAGACAAAGCCGAAGCACATATCAAAGCCGGAGCCAAGCGTGTCGTGATCTCCGCACCCGCCACCGGTGATCTCAAGACGGTTGTATTCAACGTCAACCATAACATCCTCGATGGCAGCGAGACTATTATCTCCTGCGCTTCATGCACTACCAATTGCCTCGCGCCTATGGCCAAGGTACTCAACGATAAGTTCGGTATCATCACTGGTATCATGACTACCATCCATGCCTATACCAACGACCAGAATACCCTCGATGCCCCGCATCCAAAAGGTGATCTCCGTCGTGCAAGGGCAGCAGCAGCTAACATCGTTCCCAATAGCACCGGTGCCGCAAAGGCGATCGGTCTCGTATTACCCGAGTTGAAAGGTAAACTCGATGGTGGGGCACAACGTGTTCCTACCATCACCGGTTCTCTTACTGAATTAACTACCATTCTCGAGAAGAAGGTCACACTCGAAGAAGTGAATGAAGCCATGAAGGCAGCATCCAACGAAAGCTTCGGTTATAACGAAGACGAAATCGTAAGCAGCGATGTGATCGGCATCCGTTTCGGATCATTGTACGACGCTACACAGACGAAAGTGATGACAGTCGGCGACAAACAACTGGTGAAGACCGTGAGTTGGTATGATAATGAGATGAGTTATGTGAGCCAGCTGGTTCGCACGGTGAAACACTTTGCTGAATTGATCAACAAATAATTCTTCAATTGCCGCAATGCACCTGGCTAACTCCTTGCCATGCATTGCGGCCTTATTATATTGCGCTTGCAATTTTTTATGAAGATTAAAAATATCAATGGGCTCTCTGCTAAGGAGCTTCAAAAGGCGGTAGACAACGGCTCGCGGTTCGTTTATTATGCCTGGACCATATCTGCGATTATTCTTACTTTTAAAAGAACGTCAGGTGTGTATATGGTTCACGCCGGGGAAAGCAAGACCTCGAAAGGATACCGGTTCACACTCCTCTCTTTCCTCTTCGGTTGGTGGGGAATCCCTTCCGGTCCGAAACATACCCTGGCCAGCATCCGCACCAACCTCAAAGGAGGCAAGGATGTAACGGACGAAGTGATGTCAGTTGTAACAGGATATGCCCTGTATGAAGAACACGTGGGTAGAAAGAAGAAGTAACATTTAAAATATTGGATTATGTCAAAGTTTGCCGACCATTCATTCAAAGGGCAGAAAGTACTCGTGCGCGTCGATTTCAACGTACCGTTGAATGAAAAATTCGAGATCACCGACGATACGAGAATGGAGGCTGCAATTCCTTCTATAAAGAAAATCCTTGGAGACGGAGGTAGCGTGGTACTCATGTCGCATTTCGGAAGACCAAAAGATGGGCCTTCGGATAAGTATTCACTCAAGCATCTCGTCCCGCATTTGAAGGAATTGTTGGAGGGCGTCAGCGTCAAGTTCGCCGAGGAGAGCATTGGTTCGGTAGCGGAGACAGCCTCGAGCCAACTGAAACCGGGCGAGGTTTTATTGCTCGAGAACCTGCGCTTCCACAAAGAAGAAGAGAAGGGCGATGAGAAATTCGCGAAGCAACTCTCAGCACTGGGCGACGTGTATGTCAACGATGCGTTCGGCACCGCTCATCGCGCACACGCATCAACCGCCGTTATCGCGAAATTCTTTCCCGGTGATAAGAAGATGTTCGGCTTGCTGATGGAAAGCGAAGTTGCCAGTGCGGAGAAGGTATTACACAAATCAGAGAAACCATTCGTCGCCATCATCGGCGGCGCGAAGGTGACCGATAAGATACTCATCATCGAGAACCTGCTCGATAGGGCCACAGATATTATCATTGGTGGAGGAATGGCCTACACATTCATGAAAGCGGCCGGCGGAAAGATCGGGAAGTCCCTCTGCGAAGACGACAGGCTCGATACCGCGCGTGACCTCATCAAGAAAGCAGAAGCGAAAGGCGTATGTATACACCTCCCTTCCGATTCACTCATTGCTGACAAGTTCGCCGCAGACGCGGATACGTCCACAGCCCCGAGTAATCATATTCCTGATGGATGGATGGGACTGGATATCGGCCCCAATGCCTGTGAGCAATTCTCCAATGTGATTAAGCGCTCGAGGACCATTCTCTGGAACGGACCAATGGGAGTATTCGAGATGGAGAAATTTCAACATGGAACAAAGGTCATTGCAACTGCAGTCGCCGAGGCAACCGCCGACGGTTC
>JACMKU010000183.1 GCA_014379965.1 Chitinophagaceae bacterium | reverse complement strand
TGTCATTACAACAAGTTTTGTCATGGATGAACTGTATTCACAACCGATCGAATTAAAGCACCTGCGCCTGATTCTCGCCGTAGCGGAAGAAGGCAGCCTTACCAAGGCAGGTGAAAAACTCTTCCTATCACAATCCGCATTGAGTCATCAAGTGAAGGATCTCGAGGAAAAATTAGGAGTTTATGTCTTTTACCGCGTAAATAAGAAATTGTTGCTTACCGAGCACGGTAAGACGCTACTGGATTGCGCGAGGACTGTCATAAGGGAACTCGACCAAACTCATAAGCAGATCAATAAGGATTCGAATGGGGAGTCCGGTAAGCTCAGAATTTGCACAGAGTGCTATACCTGCTACAACTGGCTACCTGCAATCATCAAACAGTTTAGTCTGACCTATCCACAAATCGACGTGCTGGTCAACGCTGAGAATCCCCTGAAACCTATGGAACTGCTTCGATCCGGTAAGGCAGACATCGCCATCGTATTCACGAAAGATCCTGGTGCGGATCTTCAATACAGGGAATTATTTAACGACGAATTGCTTGCCGTGCTTCCGACTAGTCATCGGCTGACAAGGCGTAAGTTTTTATCCCCACGCGACTTTATCGGGGAGACGTTACTTACTCACAGCAGTCCATCAAAGCGTAGCTATCTCTTTGAAAACTTCTTCAATCCTGCAGGCCTGCGCCCGGCCAAGGTCGCCCACATGCCAATCACCGAAGCTATCATCGAAATGGTAAAGGCGAATCTTGGGGTCACTATAATGAATAGTTGGACGGTTCAACATTACCTTGGCGATAAGAAACTCTGCATTCTTCCATTAGGAAAATCGGGGATGTACAGAAAGTGGTGGCTCGCCTCGCTGAAACAATCCGAAGCACCAGGATTCAGGAAATTATTCGAGGATCTTTTAAGAGAAACTCTATTTATGAAGAGACTTCAGCGAAAGCCGGCATAAAAAAGGAGGCTCTGTAAAAAACAGGCCTCCCCCTCACTAAAATAACTCAAGGAGTTATCGGCCCTAAGACTAGGGAAAAACAAAAATAATTGAGGCTATCTTGCTGGGCCGATCGTTTATTGAATGGTTACCATTAGCTTTCTTCATAGTTATGGAATATTCACCCGGAATGGGGACGTTACAAAATATTGAGAATCTTCACTCACCTTTTGTTATGCCATCCTCCCAACCGCTTCGCTTCGCCTCAATCGATGTGCTTCGTGCAATAACGATGCTATTGATGATCTTTGTGAATGACCTCTGGACACTGACCAATATCCCTGGTTGGTTGGAGCACACTCCCGCTGAAGCCGATGATATGGGACTAGCGGATACTGTTTTTCCCGCATTCCTGTTTATCGTCGGTATGTCTATCCCACTTGGCATTACCCATCGTAAGCAAGAGGGCGACAGCAACAAAGCAATTTTCATCCACATCATTCAACGCAGCATTGCCCTTCTGGTAATGGGACTTTTTCTGGTCAATGGCGAATACATCAATGAGGCTGCAACTGGAATGCAAAGGGAGATATGGAACATCGTCTGCTGCACGGCGTTCATATTGCTTTGGAATCGCTGGCCGAAGAAGATGAACAGGTTTTTCACGATTTCATTAAAGATCATCGGCATTGCGACATTGTTGACCCTGGTATTTATCTATCGAGGTGGTGAGGCATCGGGTGTCAATCGCTTCTCGACATATTGGTGGGGCATTCTTGGACTAATCGGTTGGGCGTACCTTATCACTGCACTCGTTTATTTGTTCGCTGGATCGAATTTATTGCTTCCAATTGTTACCTGGCTCCTGTTCCTCTTTTTGTGTTGCGCAAGCCATGCAGGCTGGATCAAAATGGATTGGGTGAGAACATTGCTCTCCCCATTCGGCGATGGTGCAATGCCGGCATTCACGATGGGAGGCGTAGTCACCACATTGATCGTCGTTCGTTATCGCCAACGCGATCGTTTTGTTACCGGGGCCTTAGTGCTGTTGGTAATTGCTGCCATACTGTTCTTATCGGGTCTATACCTGCGTGACTATTGGGGGATTTCTAAGATTCGGGCCACGCCAGCCTGGGTGCTCATCTGCAGCGCCATCACGATAGGTATTTTTGTCCCGTTGTGGTGGCTGATAGACCAGAGACGGAAAGCAGGTTGGTTCAACATAATACGTCCTGCGGGAACCAATACACTTCTTTGCTATCTCCTTCCTTATTTCGCCTACGGGCTCGCAGGCCTGACTGGTTGGTATCTTCCAGCTGTGCTACTAACTGGGAATGTGGGCTTGTTTAAATCATTCGCATTTGCCATGCTGATCGTTCTGTTAGCCGGGCTATTAGGCAAGTGGGGATTGCGACTGAAATTGTGAAAATTCTAACCAGATAAACTATATTTAACCATCGACACCCCAAACTAATTTACCAATGAAGTTTGCAACCTTATGCGCCTTGTTTTTCTTGTCTGCAGCCATATTACCTCCCCGATTCAAGAAAGTTTTTAACGGAAAGGACTTGTCGGGTTGGACAGTCCACGGAACGGAAAAATGGTACGTGGAGAATGGCGAACTGGTTTGCGAAAGTGGTCCGGACAAGCAGTACGGTTACTTGTCTACGAACAAATCTTATGATGACTTCATTGTCGAATTGCAATTCAAGCTGGAGGCGAATGGCAATAGTGGAGTGTTTATCAGATCATCGATCGAAGGGACCAAAATCAACGGATGGCAGGTCGAGGTCGCACCGCCCGGCCGGCACACTGGCGGCATCTACGAATCATATGGAAGAGGGTGGCTGATCAAGCCAACAGTCGAGGGTGAACAACTCATCAAGGCCGATGAATGGAATTCAATGAGGATTCGTGTCGTGGGCGACGAGGTCACAACCTGGTTAAATGATCAACAGGTTGTGCATCTGAAAGACGAGAAGATCGGCAAAGGCAAAGGTTTCATCGCATTGCAGATCCACGATGGTGGAGGGATAAAGGTGCGGTGGAGGGATATTCGGGTGAAGCGGCTTTAGTTGATGGGGCTGATTAAGTTGATTCGGTTGATTGAGTTGACTAAGTGGCCCTCGGTAATTTGCAACCTGGTCTAGGACCACCCAACCTAATCAACCCAATCAACCGAATCAACTCAATCAACTCATTCAACTTAATCAACCCAATCAACTCATGAAAGAGCAACACTCCTCACGAAGAAACTTCATCAAGCTCCTCGCCGCCTCAACCGCAGGTGTGGCCGCAGGCACCCATTCGCTTGCTGCACCATCGAATGCCTCACTCATTGTTTTATCAAAACGTAAAACTGTTGCGGCAAATGATAACATCAACATTGCATTGATAGGCGCTGGTGGCATGGGCGTGCAGGATACAATTACGGCTTTGCTCGTTCCCGGTACTAAACTGGTGGCGGTATGTGATCTATATGATGGAAGGCTGGTAGATGCAAGAAACAAGTGGGGAAAGGATCTATTTACTACCCGGAGCTATAAAGAAGTACTAAACAGGAAAGATGTTGACGCTGTGATCGTCGCCACACCAGATCATTGGCATCAGCAGATATCAATCGATGCCATGAGGGCAGGTAAACATGTGTACTGCGAGAAACCGATGGTGCATTCTATCCTGGAAGGACCCGCAGTAATAAAAGCGCAAAGTGAAACGGGCAAGGTCTTCCAGGTAGGAAGCCAGGGAGTCTCGTCACTTGGGAATGAGAAGGCAAAGACGCTATTGAAGGAAGGCGCTATTGGAGCGCTTAATTATGCAGAGGGCTTCTGGGCAAGGCATTCACCCACGGGCGCATGGCAATATCCAATCCCGGCTGATGCATCTCCCACAACGGTCGACTGGGAGAGTTTCATAAGCAACACCACACGCCGCCCATTCGATGCGACGAGGTTCTTCAGATGGAGAAATTATCGCGATTATGGCACAGGCATGTCCGGCGATCTCTTCGTGCATCTTTTCTCAAGCCTGCATTTCATTACTAATTCCTTTGGTCCTGAGAAGATATACGCGGCCGGCGGTCTTCGCTATTGGAAGGACGGACGTGAAGTTCCTGATGTATTGCTAGGCACGTTTGACTATCCTCAAAGTGCAGCACATCCTGAATTCAATCTTTCATTGCGTTGCAACTTCGTGGATGGCACGAGCGGAACCACCTATCTCAAACTTGTAGGCAGTGAAGGATCGATGGACATCACGTGGGATACAGTTACTCTGAAGAGAAACAAACAGACGTCCTCGGATGATCCTTTCTATATTGAACAAATGAAAAAAGCCGGCACACCCGTTTCTGGTCGTAAGAAAATCCTGGCTCCTACAGAGTACACCTTCGCTGCAGAGGAAGGATATCTTGGCGGGCCATATGATCATTTCGCTAATTTCTTTAACGCTATCCGTTCGAATACAAAGGCGGTTGAAGACGCAGTGTTCGGTTACCGTGCCGCCGCCCCTGCCCTGCTATGCAATGATAGCTTCAACCAGGATACCGCCATCAGGTGGAACCCCGAAAAAATGTCTCTTATTAAAAAATAATACTTTTATGAAAAAGCAACTAATCGGATTATCGACCCTTCTTTTGCTGGCTGGCTGTAATGATGCCGGCGAGAATAGTGAAACGACAAAGGATACTGCGAATATAACGACGGGTACAACAGTTCAATCTACTACTATGAGTAGCTTATTCAATGGAAAGGATTTCAGTGGATGGCATTCGTTTAATAAACCAGGCGAGATCACCAGCTGGGCGGTTGAAGACGGGGCACTTGTTTGCCTTGGCACTGCGAAGGATGCACACGGAGGTGACATCGTGACCGATAAGGAATATGATAATTTCGAATTGATCTGGGACTGGAAAGTAACCAAGGGTGGCAATAGCGGTGTGATGTATCATGTGGTTGAAGACACTAAATATAAGGCGCCTTACGAGACCGGTCCCGAATACCAGGTCATCGATGATGTCGACTTCCCTGAGAAACTTGAGGATTGGCAGAAATCTGGAGCAGACTATGCAATGTATACGCCTGGCCCTAATAAGAAATTAAATCCTGTTGGCGAATGGAATACCAGCAAAATCGTTGTCAACAATGGAAAGACGGAACATTGGCTCAATGGAGAGAAAATAATCTCTTTCGATGCATGGAGCGATGACTGGAATAAAAGGAAGATGGAAGGGAAGTGGAAAGATTTTCCGGGATATGGCACGTCGAAGAAAGGGAGAATCGCGCTGCAGGATCATGGAAATAAGGTATACTTCAAAAATATTATGATTCGAGAACTCTAGAAATGTAAAATGTAAAATCCAAAATATGAAATGTAAAAGGTGACATTCAAAAAAGTGGAAATGGCCTATTAAATCTGAAATTCTTCAAACAAAACGTGTCACGTCGACATTATTGAAGGTTCCACTTTTACATTTTATATTTTGCATTTTACATTTTACATTCCCCGAGCGTTTACTTACTCAAGACAACCGCGTTCTCCCGCGGTCCTTTAAAGGTGGAAATATTTATGGGAAAATGCCTGCTGTTAAATCCAGTTTCCATGAAAAGATTCTTTAGGTAGAGCGCTGATGACTCCAATGCTCTGCCGTCGCTGGCATCAAAATCATTTAGGATTAAGCCACTCGCCTCTTTTTTCATAGCCTGGGGATCATCGAGGTAATAGTACAGTTTCGCTAGGTTATAGTAACTCGCATACCTGATCTTGCGATCGTGCTTGCTGGTAGAAGTATATTTTCTTTTTATGCTTTCGAAATAATCAATCGCAGGTTGCAGCTGCTCCTTCACTCCATCTAATGTACGATTGGCACTTATGCTAAACAATGCCTCGTTGATTTGTAGGAATGCCTGGCGATGCGCCCTGTATTCCGGGTGCTTCTTACTATCTATGATCCACATATGATCGGTCACAGTTCTCTCGCCGTATCCATAGTACTCGGTTACCTGCGCGCTTAGGAAATTCATCGCCCTATTCACACAGGATTTAAATAACTGTTCTGTCACCGCGAAGCTATTGATCATGAAGTAGCCTTCTGCCAATTGCCTGATCGCAAACTCCGGGCTACGGTAGGTTTGCTTATAGGACCGGTTTGCCAATATGATGTTGTCGATATGAGCACCTTTGTAATCGCTGATGTCTGCAAATGCTGAGAATGTATATACTACTTCCTGTGAGTATAGCCTGCGACGGCCTGTCTCCTTCCCATTCCTGTCTTTGATGATCTCTTCCCGCTCGCGGGTGGATACGCTTTCCGGTAAGAGATCCTCCAACTTTACCTGGATGCCAATGTGACCATTAGATGTGAGCATCCTCCATCCATCGAGTTGCACAGCACTCTCAGGTGTCATGTCATTTAAATAACTCTGCATGAGTCGGCTTGTTTCAACTCTTACATGGTAAGTGCGATAACTCGTATCGAGTCGCGCGGAAGGCAGGGATCTGAACTGGGAGCTGAACCTATATTTGTCGAGATCTACTTTCTTTTGGCTAATGGCAATTAGCGGGAAAAGTAGTACAGCTGAAAAGAGTAGCTTTTTCAAGGTTTTGGATTTGTTATAGAACGACGAGAGCGTTGAAATATTTTAATTATTTCACACGTTCGTAGTTTCCCCCGTATAATTACTAGTGAAAACTATTCTTCATAACACGCTGCATGGTATTGCCACTCCATGTGCCTGGTACAATGATCCGCCTGACACTATACAATGGATCGTTCTCATCGCGACTGGCTGCTAATTGGAAAACTGATTTGAAGCCGTGCTTTTTCAATTCTGGAATCGCCTGTTTGTTCCAGAGTCCAAACGGGTAGGCGAAATATTCAACCGGCCTGCCCGTGATTGCCTGCAACTGGCGCGAAGGTTTAGCTACCTGCTCTTCCCAGTCGTTGCCTGCATAAGTCTTCACGTTCTTATGATCATATGTATGCGAACCGACGGTATGACCCTCATCTGCAAGCTGTCTGACTTGTTCCTTACTCATGTAACCAGGCTTCCCCAGGGATACGGTCATTACGAAGAACACGCCTTTGAAACCATGTTTCTTCAATTCAGGCAGTGCAACTGTATATTGGTCTATCCTCGTATCGTCAAAAGTGATCATTACAGGCTTTGAAGGAAGCGCCTTTCCATAGGCCAGGTATTCATAAAGCTGATCGGGCAGTATGGTATTATATCCACTATCAGCAAGTGATTTGACCTGGTTGATGAAATCGTTAACCGGAACGATGTAGTCTCTCGCGGTTTTTGAATCGGATGAGCGCCAGTCGCGGAGCTGGTGATAACAAAGAATTGGCACCTCAGGGCGCGCAATGATTATTGAGGCGTCTGCCATTGTATGAGTTGAGACTTCCGGCGCCGCCGTATTAGTGATTGTATTGGCTACTTGGGTCTCAACCTTAATTGAAGGCACAGTACCCATATCGCAACCCGAATAAAGTGTGAGGCAAAGGATAGGAAGCATGAACACGCTCACCTTGAGTACAGTTAGTTTCAGCAGTTTTTTCATAGGATGATTTCGGAATGCCTAAATAACGAAACGTTTATGGTTTTATTACCATCTTTGTCGTTTTACTTTGGCTTGGCTAGGGGTTTTTCAGAGCTTCGAAGGAATTTAGACGTTTCATCAGGATAGATACTGATAAAATGCGACCGTATCAACGCAGCCCTTGGCACGTCTTCTCCAGGCATCTGGAGAGCGATAGCTCTCGAAACCTGCTTCGGCATATGACAATCGATGCAATTGGAAGTAATAGAGGATCCAAGCTTTCCCGTCATCTTGCATATCGGTTCGTGTCCGGCACTGTGGCAACCCATGCACCGCTGAGAGAAAACAGCGAGGCTACCTCTCTCGTTTTTATGGGGATTATGGCAGCTCACGCATGTTAGTGTTGAACTCATCGTATAACACTTGCTCGCTTTAAGCAACCCATTTTGGTTGCCGTGAACGTCTACGTTTCCAAGGTTTACAGCTAGAGCCTGGAGCGAATCGGGAATGAAGAAGTCTGACAATTTATCGCCGGCTGTAAATGTAAATGACGGTTGGATCTTATCCATTTTCCCTCCGTGGCAAAGAGCGCATAGATCAACTATCTGTTGCCTCGTTAATGCACTGGGATCCTGGATATGCTTTCCCCTGACTTCTCCTGGATTGGCGGTATGAAACTCTACATGCTCGACAGCCGGGCCGTGGCAACGTTCACAATCCACTCCATAGATAATCTTCTTGTCGTTAAACTCCTCCGGCTCCTGTCCCGGTGGGGTAATGGTCTCGGCGAAAGTCGCGTGACATTCCAGGCATCGCGTAGTAATCGGTCGATCGAAAAGCACACGGCTTGGGAATCCCGGGCTATTCGACCATTGATCTGCTTCTGAGAAATAGGATATCGGCAACTGATAAAGTCGATTGCCTTTCTGATGCACAAAGGTCTGTCCCTTGGTGCCCGAACCGACCACCATATTAAAAGGCAGAGCCACTTTCTCCTCTCCCTTGAAATAAACCACCTGGTAAAGGCCACTATCCCTCTTCTCCATGACGACCACAAGCGAGGGATTATAGTCGTACCTGTTTTTCCCTTCCTTAAAGCTGCCGAGAATGTAAGCTGGATCAGGCGGGCGCGAAGTGAGGAAGTGGCCTGTCTTCTTGTGATCTTCGTAGATGTCTTTGTGACATCCCGCACACTTGCCACCTCCGGCAAACTGACTATATGATGGGGCGTGAAGCTGAGGAGTGGCGGGAGAATCGCTAATAGCTTCCGCGTCGCTTTTATTAGAGTTTTTGTCTATACATTTTGTAAGCCCGAAGACGATAAGAACAATTAGTAGAACAACTCTTACAGATCTGCGGCGAACGATACTTATCATGATACTTCGTTGGGTAACAAAGTAATTTACTGCAATTCCATAATGCGTTCAAATGAATATTAAAATGGAAAACCTCCCGAAGAATCAGGAGGTCTTAAAGTATAGCCATGAAAAACAAACTCTTTGCTTTCGCTCAGAGCTCTTCCACAATTTAATATTATTCTGCTTTTTTAGCGTATTTCTTTTTGAATTTGTCGATACGACCGGCTGTATCCACGAGCATATTCTTGCCAGTGAAGAAGGGGTGCGAAGTGTTTGAAATTTCCAATTTCACCAGGGGATACTCATTGCCATCTTCCCATTTCACTGACTCTTTCGTATGAGCTGTTGAGCGGCTAAGGAAGCTGTGACCATTACTCATGTCTTTGAAAACAACTAACCGATAACTATCGGGATGGAGACCCTTTTTCATAATTTCTTGATTTAGAAGGTTGTACGGGTTTTGCCGTACGGCTCATGATTGATTAATAAGTCGGCAAAGGTAGGCCGGAGAAGGATTGCATCCAAATTAAAATTACCGGTTTCACGCAAAGACGCTAAGTTCCGCAAAGCCGCAAAGAGTTTAAAAAATTGGATTGCAAAACTAAGAATGCCCTTAATAAATTGGTAAAGGCAAAGTTTTTGGGAGGTGCGTGGTGAAAGCCATCTCGAATTCAGAATCCCTTTGCGTCTTTGCGTAACTTTGCGTCTTTGCGTGAAACCAAAAAAGAAAGCACCGGATTTCGTTCGTATACTCTCTTGCGATCATATACTTACTAATCTGATGCTCCCTGGAGTTGCATTCGCTTTGCAGCTTTTACAACCCACGTCACAATTTTTTTTGTTTCCAAAATTCTTGCAACGATTGTACATGGAAGATACTATTCACATACCCCCGTTTCCAAATATTTGCTGGTGTTGTTATACACTCCTTTTGCACCTGGTTATCCCCAATAATTACTCATAAGGGGTTGATTATCCACTTTTCGTGACCTGATCTTCACATTTCACCTTCGGTCTAGCTCCGCATGTTCTCATACTGCATCGGAATACCCAGGTCAGAGGCCCGGCATAGCTGGATCACTGCCTGGAGATCATCGATTTTCTTAGCAGTCACCCTCACCATATCATCATTGATCGCGGTCTGTACTTTCAGACCCGCATCCTTTATCAACTTTACTATCTTCTTAGCGTCGTCCTGTTTCAGGCCGTTCTTCACCTGTACTTCCTTCTTCCAGACCTTGCCGCTTTGATGTCCCTCTTTAGAGGCGTCGAAAGCCTCCGGGGCGATTCCCTGCTTGTGAGCACGGCTAATTAGCACATCGACGAGTTGACGCATCTTCATGTCATCGTCCGTCTCCATGTTGATCTTGAAGTCCTTTTTATCGAGATTAATCACTACATGCGCACCCTTGAAGTCGAACCGGTTGGTGATCTCCTTCGTGGTAACGTTTACCGCGTTATCCAGCGCCTGGGCTTCTACTTTGCTTACAATGTCGAATGAAGGCATGTTGATTGGTTGTGTGGGTTGATTAGATTGACTGTGTTGCTTAAGTTGATAAGGTACCTATAAAGGTCAAGTTAATGTCTAAAGTGATTGCCGCAAAAATAAAGTTTCTGTTTGCAAATTTGCCGATGAGTTAGGGGAAATGAGAGCGAGAAACAGAGCGGGAGCGAGTGGCGACCCCGCCCCCTCTGTTTCTCGCTCTAAAAAAGAAGTCCCCCGTAGAAACGGGGGACGATCATTCACATGAGAAAACTAGAAATATTTATTGCCCGCCGCTACCAACTCGGTTCTGTTCGTCTTGCGACGCACTATTACGGCGGCGAGGAGGCTGATTTTGTTGTGTACTCTTTCCAAACCTATAGGTGAAGGTTGCAGTTACCTGGCGGTTATCCCAACGATTCTGCACCCTTGTATCTACGATATCATATTTTGTCGATCCGCGATAACGCTGTATCCAGAACGGGTCACGGAGATTAAGCCTGACCGTTCCTTTCCCTTTCATTACCTGCTTCTGTCCGCCAAAACTCACGACATACATCGGCTCGTTGATGCTCAGCTGCTCGACACCCTTCGCCCTATAAAATCCACTAATCTCGGCAGTAAGTCCTTTCTTGAACGTGAACATCTGTGTCATGTTCACCATGAATGAAGTGAATGAAACATACATCTGCTGACCATTGTAGAAGAAATCGTACTTATTGTTATAGATATTCGTGAAAAGGTTAAGGTTCCACCATTTCGTCAATGGTAGCGGAGCAGTTATTGCTATTCCGATGTTACGGAATTTAGATACGTTGTCCGCAGTCAGGAACACGAGGTCACCATCTGGTTTGAGTATCTGCGAGATCACCGCCTTCGTAGTATTATAGTTGAGGGTCGTAATCAATTTGCTCTTGAATGAGTGACTCAATTCAATGTTATGAGTGAACTGAGGCAACAGGAATGGATTCCCTTTACGATACGACAAAGAATCAAGGAAGTAGATGAATGGATTCAGATCCTGGTAGTTTGGACGAGTAATCCTCCTGCTATAAGACACCGTTAATTGGTTCGTCTTGTTCAGGGCATAGCTGACAAAAGCACTTGGAAATAGGTTGGTGAAATTTCTCTTGAAAGTAGAGTCATTCGTCACCTGGTATCCCTTTGCAATGGTGTTCTCCAAACGAAGGCCCGCCTGGAATGACCATTTCTTTACCTGAGTATTACCATTCAAATATGCGGCATTAATATTTTCATCGTAGATGAAATGGTTAGACCTGCTATCTCCCACCCATTTCGCTCCGTCCCACCTTACATATTCTACCACGTTGTCATTCTTCACGAAGCTTGACTTGACACCAGCCTCGATGCGCCCGTTCTTTAATGGGTGAGTGTAGTCTGACTTAAATGAATAGATATTGATCTTTGAAGGCAGATGTCCGCGCAATTGCAACTGAGACCCATTTGGCTGTCCACTACCATTGAAGAAACTTGTCTCGAGCAACATGTTCGATACGTTGTCGTAGGCGATGTAGTCGAAATCGACCCCAAGTTCCCTTCCGGTAGTATCGAACACGTGACGGAAATTGAGATTCGTTGTAAGATTACGGAACTTGATCCTGTTGTCCGTAGCCGAGATCATCGTCGAAAAAAGGTTGCCATTAGCATCATACCTGTTGGTCTCTGTTTGGGGAGTTGGGTGTCCTGAGAATGTAAATCCACTCACTACAACACCAAAAGTCGATTTCTTGTTGGCGAAATAGTCCATCCCGAGTTTTACTGTATGGTTGTTGTTGCCAAACTTGAACCTTGTCTCTACTTCGTTCACCCCAACAATATTCTTATTTTGATCCAAAACATTCCGGAAGATCTCCAGGCGATTTCTTCCCCTGAATGCATTTGGGTTATAGTTTCCAAACAAGTTTATCTTATTCTTCCTGTAATTGAAAGTAAAGCTGTTTTGTGATTTTGGAATCACATAGAAGGTACCTTCAGGAGTCTCGAAAAAACTGGTGGTTAAGCCTACCATAATGGAACCATTGAATCCCCCTGCCCTACCCTTCTTCGTCTTGATGTTAATTACCCCGGAGTTACCCGACGCATCATATCGCGCCGATGGGTTGGTCATGATCTCTATCTGGTCGAGCGCAGAGGCTGGAGTATTTTTCAATAGGTTGGCGAGGTCGCCTGCGGAAAGATAGGTAGGCTTGCCATCCATCATCACAATCACACCGGCCTTGCCGCGAAGGCTGATATTGCCATCGTTGTCGACTGAGATTCCAGGAGATTTCTCGAGGACCTCAAGTGCTGTAGCTCCTGCGCTTGTCGGGGAGGCCTCCACATTCACGATAGTCTTATCAATCTTGGTTTCTATAAAAGGACGTTTTGCCGTCACCGTCACCCCGCCCAGGCCTTTCGCGGACTCAGTCATCTTT
Organism: Chitinophagaceae bacterium; assembly: GCA_014379965.1. Taxonomy (GTDB): domain Bacteria; phylum Bacteroidota; class Bacteroidia; order Chitinophagales; family Chitinophagaceae; genus VBAT01. The sequence continues at coordinate 49,397 of JACMKU010000183.1, read as the reverse complement.
AGAACGCCGAGGTTTACTTCGGGTTGCGCAGCCGATATTTCAAAAGAGGCGCTGAATATTCTATCATATCCTACCGAGGTAACGCTTACGAGGTATTTGCCTTCACGGATGTCCACGAATTCATAATCGCCGGATTTATTAGCAACTGAAAACTTAACCGAAGAAGAATCTTTTGCTTTAAGGAGTGTGATTGTTGCAGAAGGAAGACTTTTGCTTCCGCCATCCTGGATGGTACCAGTTATTCTTCCCGTGGTTGTTTGTGCTTCCGCCTGTACGAGTATCGCCAGGAAAAGTGCCAGGAAGGAAAAGGACTTTCTCATAATTCAGGTTTAGTTTGTGACTCAAAGATGACAAATCCCGTACAAGCTTCGGTGTCAAATATGATGAGGTTGGTTTTTCGAGGGATGGCTGGTTGGTTGGTTAGTTAACTAAGTTGATTGGGTTGTTGAGTTGACTAGGTTCAGACGTCCAGCCTTAAGCAACCTAATCAACTCAATCAACTTAATCAACTTAATCAACCTAGTTTCCTCCTGACTTCACACGTCCCTGCTCATCAGTCGCACCGCTCCTTCTTTTACGCTCAGGGGCAATGTTATTCTTTCCGAAACGGTAAGTGAAACTCATATTCACCTGCCTGCTATCTCTCTGGCTGTGGATATTCACGTCAACATCGCTGTATTTTGCATAACCACTGAACTTCTGTGTGTAGAACACATCGCGGAGTCCTAACTTAAGCGTGGCTTTTTTCTTGAATAACTGCTTGGTCACAGCTGTATGCACTGCACCCATATCGTTCGCTACTAACAAGCCTTCAGCTGACTTCGTCCTGTACCAGCCACTCACCTCAGCTCCCCAGCCCTTGCCGAGTGTAAAGCTATTCGTCATGTTCGCCATCAGGCTCGTGAACTGTATATCGATGGGCTCGGTTTGATAAAGACCCTGGTAATGATTGTTGAAGACGTTAACATAGATGTTACTGTTCCACCATTTCCTTACGGGCACATTTGCCATGAGCGCAATTCCAATCTGCTTCATGCTGCTGAAATTCTCTCTCGTCTGGTACGTCTCATTCTTTTCTGTGTTCTGTTTAAGAAGCTCAGTTATGATATCGTTAGTAACTGTGTAGTTCAATGTCGTAGTCAGGAATTTCCTGAATGTGTGGCTGAACTCGAAATTATTGGTGAACTGCGGCTGCAAGTAAGGGTTACCCTGTCCGTATGTGAGTGAATCCAGGAAAAAGATGAATGGATTCAGGTCATCATAATCAGGACGGGAGATCCTGCGGCTGTAGCTAAGGTTGAACTGATGTTTATCGCTCGCCGCATAGCTTACCCCGACATTTGGGAACAGGTTTGTATAGTTTCTCTTGAATGAAGAGTCATTGCTTACCTGGTGGCCTTTCGCAATTGTGTTTTCCATGCGTAGACCAGCATTTACTTCAAACTTCTTTATCGTTTTAGAGAAGATCGCATAGGCTGCATTGATATTCTCATCATAGATGAAATGGTTACTACGTTGATCAGGCACCCAACCGCTGCCATTGTTGTTGCGGAGGTAGCTTACCTGGTTGTCCGTGTTGACGAAGCTCGTCTTCAGACCTGCTTCCAATCTCAAACCGCTTTTGAAAGGATGAACGTAATCGATTTTGCCGCTGTAAATTTTAATGACCGATGGAATAGTTCCCCTGAGGATGGCGTCACCATTCTTGATATCACTAGGATCGTAGCTCATCGTGGTGAGCTGCGTATTGCTCTTGTTGTTATAGTATACATAGTCCATGTCCGCAGTGATCTCTCTTCCGGTAGAATCGAACGTATGCTTATAGTTGAAATTTGTAGAGAGGTTCGATGACTTCCTGGTGTTGTCTCCTTCGGAAATCAGCTTGGAAGTAATGTTACCTGCATTGTCCCTGATATTCGTGCGGCTGAAAGGATTTTCGTCACCCGTATTAAAGTTGCCGTTGATGACTACTCCACCGACATCCTTCTTGGAGAAATTATAGTCGATACCTGCCTTTATATTATGATAGATACCTTTGAAATGTGGTCTTGACAACTGGTCGATCGTTCTTACGACTACTTTATCCTCGTAAAGTTTACGATCGATGGTAAGGTTATTAAAGCCCTCCCACGTACCGCCATTGTATCCGCCAAATACATTCAGTTTATTGTTCCTGTAGTTAAGGTTCACACCAGCATTTCCCCGTCCATATACACCCTGTGTGTAACCGGCGTTCGCTGTTCCATTCATTCCTTTTACAAGGCCTTTCTTCGTTTTGATATTGATGATACCCGAATTCCCCGCAGCATCGTATTTAGCAGGCGGATTTGTCATGATCTCGATCTGCTCGAGACTATTACTTTGCATATTCTTCAATAAAGCAGCGAGGTCAGCGCCACTCATGTAAGTAGGTTTACCATCGATGAGGATCAATACTCCTTGTTTGCCTTTAAGGCTGATATTGCCATCATTATCTACTGATACACCCGGAGCTTTTTCAAGCAACTCAAGGGCCGTAAGTCCACTATTTGTAGGGGACGCATCTACATTGATTAATGTCTTTCCAGCTTTTTGCTCTATTAATGGCCTCTTAGATGTGACCGTAACGCCTCCAACTGATTTGGCAACTGGTATCAATTCGATTGTCTTTAATATAACGGAACTATTTGTGGCATCAACCTGGAAGGTTTCGGAGAATCCCTTCTCGTGGCCGATAGCGGAAATGGACACCATATAACTCCCCTCTGATACATTATCGAAACTGAACTTCCCGGTCTTATCCGCTACGCTCATCTTTGCGACAGAAGAGTCTTTCGCCCTCAAAAGGGTGATGGTTGCAGATTCGATTGTCTTGGTGCTGCCGTCAATTACGGTTCCCGTCACTTTGCCGTCTTTCACCTGGCCGAAGCTGACAAGAGTAAGTGAGGAGAAGAAGATTGTCAGCAGGGTCATTAATTTTCTCATTTCTATATTTTTTATAATTAGTACTAGTGTTTGTCGATTACAGTTCAAAGGTAGGTACTTTGCAATGCAAGGATCATTGTTTTCTATTGAACGGCTTTATTTTCTGATGATCGGCTGATTTGCATGACCATCATGTGACGCAGCGCAGAGATTCTGGTTACATCCGTTGCCCATTTTAGGACAAGTGGTAAGAAATCCAGATGGGCGGGCAACGTTTAACGTTTAAGGGTTTAACGTTTAACGTTCATCAGTTTGAGCTGTGTGGAACAATTCGATAATTCTTGATTTGGGAGGACATTTCCATTGAAGAACGTTAAAAGTTAAACCCTTAAACGTTAAACGGTTAGAGCCCAAATTCGGACCGAATGGAGTCGTGGTAAGTGCGGCCAGAAGTAAGCCGGGTGCCAGCTTTGTCTTCCATAATGAAGAGGTACCGGCTATTGAAATGCCTGTGCATCTCCCTGATCTTGTCTTTATTAATGATGTAGGACTTGTGAATACGATGAAAGCAGGCGGGTAATTTCTCCGATAAAAGTGTAAGTGACTGATCAGTTAGATGTTTCTGGCCATCGGTGCTGAAGACGTGAACATATTTATCCTGAGCTTCGAGATAGGCGATATTCTCAAATCGAAGGAGGGCGATCCTGTCTCCTGTCTTGATGGGGAGGGCTGTCGCCTTCTGAGGTGCCTGGAATTGCCTGATTATATCCTGCAAACCACCAATATTGATTGCCTGGTTGAGACGGCCGAAACGCTTTAGCTTCTCGATACTTTGCAGAAGTCTTTCTTCCTTTATCGGTTTTAATAGATAATCTATCGAGAATGTCTCGAAGGCTTTTATCGCGTACTGTTCGTAAGCGGTCGTAAATATAATGTTTGGTTTCTGCGTCAATCGCTCTATCACTTCGAACCCTGTAAGATCCGGCATCTGTATGTCGAGGAAGATGAGGTCTGGGTTTAGTTCCTCTATCTTCTGCACCGCTTCCATTCCTGTTCCCGCCTCGGCGATCACCTCGACCACATCATTATGTTCCAGCAATAGGCTTTTCATTAAGCGCCTGGCGGCAGGCTCGTCATCTATGACGATGGCTTTAAACAGCTGGTTCATTTTTCATGAGTTTATGAATATGAATAGAGACCTGTTTCACCGGGCTATTCCTAAAATGAATTTCATACATGCCTGGGAAAAGCAGATCCAGTTTGTCGTAAACGCTCTTTACACCATAGCCCGGGTTCAACTCTTCCGGGAACATGGGTCCGTTGTCGGTGATATTTATGATGAGTCCGGTTTCCGTTTTCTTTACCTCGAGTATGATCTCTGTCATCTTGCCCGTCACTTTCAGTCCGTGCTTCACTGCATTTTCAACAAGGGGTTGAAGAACGAATCGCGGTACCAGGAAATAACTGGCTTCTTCTTCCTGATATACGGTATAGGTGAGCTGGTCTTCAAACCGGATTTTCTCAATCTGCAGGTACACGTCTGTCATAGCTACCTCGTCATTCACTGTAGAGAAATTGTTATGACTGTAATTAATACTATACCTGAAAAGATCGGCTAGTGCTACAGTCATCCTCCTCGCCTTCTTCCCATCTGTAATGGAAAGATCGGCTATGGAGTTAAGGGCATTATAGAGAAAATGCGGATTTACTTTTGAATGCAGTGCATCGAGTTCGGCCTTTGTCTTAAGAGCCATCAATCGCGTAACTTCTAATTCCTTTTCGTTTAGCTTACGCTTTCTCTCCAGTTCTACATAATTCACGGCTGTGTATATAAGGCCAGTTGCGACCGAATTAAAATAGGCAAATACCAATGTGCTATGGAGGTTCTTAAAATCCATTCCATGATCCGCAATGTAAATGACCGAATATATTATGACAGCCGAAACCACGATAGAAAATACGATCACCGCATGATGCTTGATAAAAGACATCCTTTTTACAACTCCTATTCGTGTGATCAACCATACGGAATTAAACACAAAAAAGACAATGATCACACTTTGTCCAAGCATCTTCAAAACGAGTCCCCACATGCCTTTCCCAGCCTGTGTAATCATCTCGGGTGATTGCAGTGAGAGTAATGCCGCCATGAATACGATAGCAACCGACAATACTGCGAGGTTTCTCCTCAACCAGATGTTCCTGACCCGTGTAAACAATCGTTTATAGAAAGAGAGTAAGGTGATGGCTACTGCAAGCAGAATAGTAGCACACAGAATAGTTAGTAACTGGATCAGTATGGGATTCGGCATATTTGAACCAGCAAGATATTAAAACAGCAAGTAAAATGCCCCGGGGCTTCGTCAACTGCGCCATTTGAGGAGTGAACTGATTATATTGCAAGCAAATTATTTTCATGATCATAGATTTCCGGTCAGATACCGTGACCAAGCCGACCCCTGGGATGCTCGATGTAATGATGGCGGCGCGGGTGGGTGATGATGTCTTTGGTGAAGATCCGTCGATCAACGACCTCGAGGTCAAGGCCGCGGAAATGTTCGGCATGGACGCCGCCATTTTCTGCCCTTCCGGAACGATGACCAACCAGATCGCCATCAAGTGTCATACGCAACCGGGTGACGAAGTGATCTGCGATGACAGTGCACATGTATATCAATATGAAGGTGGCGGCATTGCTTCTAATTCCGGCGCTTCTGTAAAGTTGCTTTATGGCGACCGGGGGAGAATAACGGCCGACCAGGTGAAGTCGGCGATCAATCCAGATGATCCACATCGCGCGAATACGAGCCTGGTTTGCCTGGAGAATACCTCGAACCGCGGCGGAGGAAGCTGCTATGATTTCGCCGAGATTGAAAAGATAAAGACCGTTTGCAAAGACAATGGCCTGCAGTTTCACCTGGATGGGGCGAGGCTATTCAATGCGCTCGTGGCTACGAAGCAAACCGCCCGCCAATATGGGGAAGCTTTCGATAGCATATCCATCTGCCTTAGTAAAAGCCTGGGCTGTCCGGTTGGTAGCCTGCTTCTCGGTACAAAAGAACTGGTCAAGAAAGCTCGTCGGACTCGAAAAGCCTTTGGAGGTGGAATGCGTCAAGCAGGGTTCCTGGCTGCCGCCGGACTTTATGCGCTCGACAATCATGTCGATCGCTTACAAGAGGACCATGACCATGCCCGGCAGATCGCTGTGGCAATCTCAAAGAAGGATTTTGTAAAAACGGTACTCCCGGTGGAGACAAACATCATCATCTTCGAACTGCTACCTTCGATGCCGGCTTCGGAATTGGTCGGGAGGTTGAAGGAACAGCAAATTCTCACTTACGCCATTGCACCCAACCGGGTAAGACTCGTCGTTCACCTCGACATTACAAAGGAAATGGTGGATTCCACGATTCAACGATTCAATGCACTCTAAACTGAATAATATGTTTCCCAAGACAGACCCAACTACTACCGAAGCCTGGAGGAAATTACTACAGCATCATATTGCCACAGCTAACGGCCGGCTGAGGGATTATTTCAACGATGACGCCGAACGCTTCAAAAAATTCTCTGTCACAGACGGGGATATTTTCTTTGACTATTCCAAGAACCTGGTTACGGATGAGACAATGCAATTGTTGCTGGAACTTGCTGCAGAGTGCAAGGTCAAGGAGGCTATCGAGGCTATGTTCATTGGGGAGAAGATCAACGAGACCGAATCGAGGCCAGTACTGCACGTTGCGCTGCGCAATTTCACCTCTCATCCTTCCTTCGTCGATGGAAAGGATGTGATGCCAGACGTGAAGAAAGTACAAAGGAAGATGAAGACATTCTGCGATGCAGTGCATAAGGGTAAGCATCGTGGATACACGGGAAAGCGGATAAAATATATCGTCAATATTGGAATTGGCGGCAGCGATCTTGGGCCATTGATGGTGACGGAAGCGCTTCGCCCCTATAAAATCGATGGCATTGAAACCTATTTCGTGTCGAACGTAGACGGCACACACATGGCCGAGACATTGAAGAAAGTAAAGCCTGACCGCACCTTATTCCTGGTGGCGTCGAAGACGTTTACGACACAGGAGACAATGACGAATGCGCATACCGCGAGAGAATGGTTTCTCAAGAAAGCCAAGCACGAAAAACACGTAGCTAAGCACTTCGTGGCCCTATCAACCAATGAAAAGGAGGTCGTAAAATTCGGCATTGATAAGAGAAATATGTTCGTCTTCTGGGATTGGGTGGGAGGTCGTTATTCATTGTGGAGTGCAATCGGGCTTTCGATCGCTCTGACTGTTGGATACAAGAACTTTGAACAACTGTTGAAAGGTGCCCACCAGGCTGACAACCATTTCAGAAATACCTCGTTCGATCGCAATATTCCCATGATCATGGCGCTTGTTGGATTGTGGTATACCAACTTCTTCGGGGCACAAAGCGAAGCGATACTACCATATGATCAATATATGCATCGCTTCGCTGCTTATTTTCAACAGGGGAATATGGAAAGCAATGGCAAGTTGTGTGACCGGAATGGAAATTTCACAGGATACAAGACCGGGCCTGTCATCTGGGGTGAGCCTGGCACGAATGGCCAGCATGCCTTCTACCAACTCATTCACCAGGGATCCTTGCTCATTCCTTGCGACTTCATTGCACCGGCACAGACCCATAACCCGATAGGCGATCACCACGCCAAGTTGCTATCGAATTTTTTCGCACAGACGGAAGCACTGATGAATGGGAAGACACCCGTAGAGGCGAAGGAAGAGCTTCAAAAAAATGGGCTTGGTGCGGACCAGATTTCAAAGCTTCTCCCCTTCAAGGTCTTTCCTGGCAACCGGCCTACCAATTCATTTCTCATTAAGAAGATAACTCCTTTCACGCTCGGACAGCTCATTGCTTTTTACGAACACAAGATCTTCGTGCAGGGAGTGATCTGGAATATCTTCTCCTTCGACCAGTGGGGTGTAGAACTCGGCAAACAATTGGCGAACAAGATTCTTCCTGAACTAGAAACCAAAGAGAAGGTCGAAACGCATGATGCGTCGACGAACGGGTTGATCAACCTGTTTAAGGGTTTGAGAGTTAACTAGGAAAATCAATTAATAGTTTAAGGGTTTAATAGTTTAAAGGTTTAAATGTTCTTAACCTAGATAGTTAATCAAAGAATTGACTATTGTGAAACCAGAACTTTTAAACCTTTAAACTATTAAACCCTTAAACTTTTAAACGCCAACGACCCCTAACAAAAAAGCCTCCGCAAGCGGAGGCTTTTTGAATATCGGTAAGACCTGAATTACCACTTATCTACTTCTTCATTACTGTTTGTGTTAGCAACACCGGCAGGAGAAGAAACCACCTCGGCGGGTGCCACAGGAGCTGGAGCTTCGGCTTCGGCTTCGGCGGTAATCGGAGAAGATTCCCTTTCACCGTTTTCATGTTCACCCTCAGCGAGTTCATCATGGTTGAAAGCATCGAAGTCGAAATCAGGCATCAGTTCAGTTTTTACATAATCAACCGCTTCAGTAAGCGCCTTAATGAATTTATTGAAGTCTTCCTTATAGAGGAATACTTTGTGCCTGTCGTAGCCATTGTCGTCGAAACGCTTACGGCTCTCCGTGATGGTCAGGTAATAATCATTGCCTCTTGTAGTCCTTACATCAAAAAAATAGGTCCGACGCTTGCCGGCGCGGATCCTTTTGCTGTAAATACTATCCATTTTCTTTTCGTTATTCTCGTACGCCACAGTTTTTAGTTTTTTTGCAGTTAATAAATTCCTTTGATTTAAGAGTTACAAATATATTGATGTTTTTGACACAGCCAAATCTGTTCGAAGCCCGCGAGAAAAGACCAGGAATTGGGAATTGGAAATCGGGAATTGGGCTAAAAGTCGAAGAGTCATTCGGAAGTCGGACTCCCCCGATTCCCAATTCCTGATTTCTGATTCCCGATTTCTAATTTCCAAGCCCAGACTGCTGTCTCGCAAACAGCCCGGCGTAATAGCCTCCGGGAATGGCAACCAGCTCCCTATGTGTGCCTTGCTCAATGATCACGCCGTCTTCAAGAACAACGATCTTATCGAAGTTCAGAAGAGAAAACATCCTATGCGTGATAATGATGGCCGTTTTATCTACCAGGTATTCATTAAGGTGTGTGATGATCTCTTTCTCTGTCTTCGCATCCACCGCACTCAGGCAATCATCGAAAATCACCAGGCTTGGGCTTTTGATCAATGCCCTCGCAATCGAGATCCGTTGCTTCTGGCCTCCGCTCAGCGCTACTCCCCGCTCCCCTATCTGGGTGTCGTAGTGTAGGGGAAGACGTTCTATCTCCCGGTCAACGACGGCTTGACGAGCCGCCGATTTCACTGTATCGCGCGTACCAGGCCAGCCAAATCTTATGTTGTTTTCAATGGTTTCACTGAACAGGAATACATCCTGTGGAACATAACTAATTTGTTCACGAAGCGACCGGAGGTCGGCCTGCCTGATATCATTGCCATCGATCACTACTCTACCCGAAGTAGGATCGTACATTCTCAACAACAACTGCGCGATGGTGGTTTTGCCGCTCCCGGTTCTTCCGACGATAGCCACCTTCTCACCTTTCCTTATAGTGAGGTTGAAATCCCTCAAGGCCTCAATTCCAGTATCCGGATAAACAAAGGCGACGTGGTCAAAAGTGATATCGCCTTTGATGGTCACGGGTGTAGGCTTGGCGGGTGGACGAATAGTTGGTTCCGTCTCCAGGAATTCGTTGAGTCGCTTCTGCGAAGCGGCCGCACGTTGTATCATGCTTGCGGTTAGCCCGATGGCGCTCACCGGGAACGTGAGCATATTGATGTACATCACGAACTCGACGATTGTATCTATTCCCACATTATGCTGTCCGCGGATATAGTACAGCCCGCCAATCATGATAGTGAATAAAGTACTTAGTCCAATTAGCAGGGTTATTGACGGGAAATAAATGGCCTCAACCTTCGCCAGGCCGATCGCATTCTTACGATACTCCTCGCTGTTTTTCTCGAAGAAACCAAGCATCGCCTTCTCCTGCACGAAGGACTTAATGACACGAATTCCTGAATATGATTCCTGGGCATTGGTAGTCAGATCGGATAGCGAGGCCTGGATGCGTTCGCTACGTTTGTTGATCATGTCATTTACAAAATAGATAGCCACCGCGAGAATGGGAAGTGGCGCGAGTACGTAGAGAGTAAGCAATGAATCGCGTTTGTACATGAAAAAGACCGTGAGTGAAATCACTGCCACCAGGTTTACAAGATACATCAAGGCCGGGCCGGTAAACATGCGTACCCTACTGATGTCTTCCGAAATTCTGTTCATCATGTCACCTGTACTATTCTTCTTGTAGAATGCAGTATCGAGGAGTTGATAATGGTTGAAAACTTCATTCTTTTGATCGAACTCGATATGACGACTCATCACAATCATTGTCTGTCGCATGAGGAAAAGGAAGACACCCCTGAGAAGAGCAAGCGCGAGGATAGTCATTCCACAGATAGCGACTACTTTCTCCCAGCCATAATTGCTGGAACCTACCCATCCAATAAACTTATCCACCAGCGAATCATAGTCGGGCTGTACCGTACGTGGCTTATATCCCGAGCCTGGCAATGAGCGTTGCACAAAATCGATCACGAAGCCCGTGATCTGCGGTACGAGTACGTTGAAATAATTGGATAAGAAAACAAAGAGGATCCCAGCTCCCAGCCTATATCGATACTTCCAGAAATATTTATTGACCGCCTTCAGATGCTTCATTGTAACAAAGGTAGTGGTTCATGCAGAGCGACATGTTGCTTATCTGGAATCGGGAATCAGGAATCGGGAATCGGGAATCGGGAATCAGGAATTTGGAAAGTCCGAATCACGAAAGACTTCTTCGACCTGCAAGCCCGTTTCCAAATTCCCGATTCCCGATTCCTGATTCCCGATTCCCATCACAAAGAATCTTACGAAATTAACACTAGCGTGCCACCAATAATCAACAACGCTCCTATGGCTGTCTTCAGCGTGAGTGGTTCACCAAGGAAAACAATGGAGAGTATGATTGCGATTGCCACACTCATCTTATCTACTGGAGCAACCTGGGAGACTTTCCCCAACTGTAACGCCTTAAAGTAAAACACCCATGATAATCCAGTGGCTAGACCAGATAAGCACAAGAATAAGACGTTTTGCTTTGAAAGCGTGTGCATCGTAGCGGTGGCTCCTCTGAAGAATGCGATTCCCCAGGCGATGACAAGGATCACCACCGTGCGGATAGCTGTAGCAAGGTCCGTATCAACTCCTTTAATACCCACCTTGGCGAAGATGGTCGTCAATGCCGCAAAGAAAGCCGAAAGCAATGCGTAGGTATACCACATGGTTTTTTTCCAAAGATACTTTTCTGTGTTTGGGAATTAGGAATTGGGAAAGTCCGAATCACGAAAGACTTCTTCGACATTCAAGCCCAATTCCCAATTCCCAATTCCTGATTCCCAATTCCTGATTCCTGATTGCCAACCCCTGATCTCCGTAGTGTAAAATGTACATGATCGAAACCATCCTAAAAGCTACCTACTTGTCAACTATTCTTGTATTTTACCAAGGCCATTATGAACCCTTATGAGTAACAAGCCCCCCGCCTCACCAGCGAACCTCAAACCTATTCCCCATCACATGAGTAACAAGAAATTTCTACTCAACCTCGATGAAGTCGGGTTGAATGACCTTGAAATGGTCGGTGGCAAGAATGCCTCCCTCGGTGAAATGTTGCAAAACCTGACCAGTCTTGGGATTAACATCCCGGGTGGTTTCGTCATCACCGTAGATGCTTACCGTGAGTTTCTCCAGCACAATAACCTGGAACAAACAATTAAGGACATCGTCAATGTGATCGACTACAACGATATCGAATCACTTCGTCGCGGTGGCCTACAGGTAAGAACATTGCTGAAGAATTCAAAATTTCCAAAGGAACTCAGTGAGAACATTATCGAAAAATACTACGAACTATCCAAGCGATATGAACAGGAACAGACAGACGTTGCAGTAAGATCTTCCGCGACTGCCGAAGATCTCCCCGACGCTAGTTTCGCCGGCCAGCAGGAGACTTATTTAAATGTTAGAGGTCCTGCCTCGCTGATTAACTCCGTGCGAAACTGTTTCGCGTCACTGTTCACCGACAGGGCCATCAGTTACCGCCAGAGTTTCGGATACGATCACTTTAATATCGGCTTATCAGTATGCGTACAGAAGATGGTACGTAGTGATCTCGCCACTTCCGGAGTCGCCTTCTCCCTGGATACGGAGAGTGGGTTTAAAGATGTAGTTGTGATAAATGCAAGTTATGGCCTGGGTGAAATGATAGTTCAGGGTGCGGTGAGCCCCGATGAGTACATTGTATTCAAACCTACATTGAAGGAAGGTTTCGCAAGCGTAATCGAGAAGAAGATAGGGAACAAGGACAGGATGATGGTATACGGCGACAATCCGGATGAGCGTGTGCAGATAATTCCAGTGGAGCGACCACTGCAGCAACGATATTGCCTCAATAATGAAAGAATCCTTCAATTGGCCAGCTGGGTGGTCAAGATTGAAGATTATTATTCAAAGCTAAAAAAGAAATGGTGCCCCATGGATGTGGAGTGGGCTGTCGATGGCTTAAGCAAAGAATTGTTCATTGTACAGGCAAGGCCCGAAACTATTCATTCGCAAAAGGACCATTCGAAGATCACAGGTTACCTGCTTGACGAATCTACTCCGCGTACCACGTTGTTCAAAGGAATTGCAGTAGGTGATAAAATAGCAAGTGGCAAAGTGGCGATCCTCTATTCATTGGACAAGCGTGTTACCGAAGGCCATGAATTTAAGGCGGGCGATGTACTAGTGACTGACATGACCGATCCCGACTGGGAACCGATCATGAAGATAGCCTCGGCAATCATAACCAATAAAGGAGGACGTACCTGTCATGCTGCGATCGTAGCAAGAGAATTGGGCGTACCGGCTATAGTTGGATGCGGCAACGCAACAGAGTTAGTAGTAGATGGGCAGATTGTCACCGCTTCGTGTGCGGAAGGAGATGAAGGCATCATCTACGAAGGGGCGGTACCGTTCCAGAAAACCGAGACAGATCTAAAGGATCTTCCAGTCATCAGAACACCTATCATGCTCAACGTCGCCTCCCCGAGCCTCGCATTTCGATTCTCACATTTACCCAATGCAGGTGTAGGGCTCGCGCGAGAAGAATTCATCATTAACAATTACATCCAGGTCCATCCTTTAGCATTGATGCAACACCAGAACCTTGGAGATAAGGAGCTCTCCGCAACAATAAAGAAGATGATAGCGGGGTTCGATAATGAAGAAGATTTCTTCATAAAAAGACTTTCCTACGGGATTGCCCGTATCGCATCTGCTTTCTATCCGAATAAAGTCATTGTGCGATTCAGCGACTTCAAGAGTAATGAATATTTCAACCTGCTTGGGGGAAAGTATTTTGAACCTCACGAGGAGAATCCGATGATAGGATGGCGCGGCGCATCAAGGTATTATTCCACGGCCTACAAACCTGCCTTCGGCATGGAGTGTAAAGCCATCAGAAGGGTACGCGAGGAAATGGGATTGAAGAACGTTGTTGTGATGATTCCCTTCTGTCGTACCGTAGAAGAATTGCACAAAGTATCAGGCGTGATGCAGGAATATGGGCTGGAAAGAGGGAAGGATGGCCTCGAAATCTTCCTGATGGCGGAGTTACCATCGAATATCCTATTAGCGGATGAATTCTCGAAACACATCGATGGTTTCTCGATAGGGTCGAATGACCTAACCCAACTAACGCTCGGACTCGACCGTGATTCTTCGCTGGTTGCCCATCTTTATGATGAACGTAACCCAGCTGTAAAAGAGATGCTGCGAATGCTTATCTGCGTAGCAAAGAAAAATAATGTCAAGGTCGGCATTTGCGGACAGGGACCTTCGGACTTTCCTGACTTTGCACAGTTTCTCGTTGAACTTGGAATTGACAGCATATCTGTAACACCCGATTCGGTGATAAAGACGATTAAGGCGATTCATGCGGTAGAGAACAGGTGAGCGGCGGTCAATGGTGAATTGTGAATGGTGAGTAGTGAGTGCGGTCCTGCAGGGGCAACTTCAAATAAATTTCGAACGTGAAGGGGTTCATCGCAAAGCAGACTCCACTCACTACTCACCATTCACTACTCACCATTCACCGCTCACTATAAAAAAATGTCCCGCGACAGCAAGCTGCACACGGAACATTCTGGGTAAGGAAAAAAATATCGTTAATAGTTCTTATTGAACCCTGCCATCTTTTTTGTCTTTGCTTCTGCCGATAATATAGCCACCGACTCCACCTACTACACCACCAATAACAGCGCCTTTGCCTTTATTCTTACTCACCACGGCACCAGTCACGGCTCCAGCACCTGCACCGATCGCCGCACCTTTTGCTGCTTTACTCCAACCTTTCTTTTGTTGCACAGGAGGAGGAGTCTGCGCGGGAGTTGCCACATACCTCACTTCTTTCTGCACTACAACAGGAGCCGGAGCCGGAGTCTCTGTAGTTGTCGTCGTTGTCTGAACCCCTGCTGTTTTCTCGTCATTATTTTTACAGGCTACGAATGAAGCACTGATCGCAAAAACTAAAATGATCTTTTTCATAAATCGCTTTTTTTATACTGAAGATATTTTCAATTACTGTACCACTTCGTGCCAGGACATCACAATTGGCTTTAAGTGATGAACGCCTGAGGCCATAATTCTACAATATGACCATTATCCTCCCTCAATAGAGATGAAGAGCGTCAGATCAAATCGACCGGAAAGATCTCGAAGAGGAACTTTGTGACGTTAGTCGGACAAATACAGGATACTATTCCCCAATTGGGACTAGTGAGAGCTGACGGCCAACTGCGTTCGACTCTCCCTTCGCAGTTTTGCTGGACGGTGAATGCCGAAATACCACACCCAAATAATAAAGAAGAGCTGTAGGGGAATTCTAAACCACAGGTATGGGAGGCCAGGTCCGGAGTGTGTAGCCGTCGTAAGATCCACCTCGTGTATAGCTGCGTATACGTTAGCTGGAAGAATGAAAATGAGAAAAAGAATTAAGAGTATAGACGTAATGTAGCGCCATGCAGGCAATAATAATCCAATTGCTGCCGCGAGTTCAATAAATCCTGTAACATATATTATCGCCACTTTGAAAGGGATAAAGGCAGGCAACATCATCGCCATCCCAACTGGATACATGAAATGTCCAACTACTGCAAAAACCAGGAGGCAACTCATGGCGACGTTACCCGAAAGTGTAAACTTCCATTTCCCTGTGATTAATCTGGAAATGAATAAGGAAAGGAGCAATGCGGAGGCGAGAACTAAAAATGGGAGCATCAGGGGACGTTTCACGTTTAAGGTTTAACGTTTAACGTTCTTTGACCCGAAGTTACATTACATTAGGGAAGTATCGATTTAAAGGATGGAGCCTATATAAATCGCAACACCAATTCCATAGGAAAAGTAGGAACTTAAGAACGTTAAACGTTAAACCTTTAAACGTTAAACATTAAGCGTCGCTTCAATTCTTATTAGCTCCATTAAAGTAGCCGAGATTCGCCAAGACCTTCGCCGAATCTGTATAATTCAACAACGTTGCCTTTATGATGGCTGAAAGATCCTCTCTTGAGGTGCTGAAAGAAGCCTTGATGAGAGAAAGCTTATACGAATTGATTTTGAAGAATGCGAGACGGGCTGTTTGAGAAGTATGTTCATCAATAAAATGAAACTCCTCGGCAATATGAGCCTGGTCATTGTAGTACGGAAGCTTGTTCATACGAACGGATATGGGTGGTTTTTACAATACTGGACTTTCTGTTAACGACAGGCTAAAGAAAAAAATTGCTTACAGTCAAAGGTAAATCTGGTCAGTGAACGCAGGTTCAGGGAAAGTAGGTCTTCCACAGGTATTTTCCGCACTATTGCACGGTCAGCTGGTCCTCATTATGGATGGTAATCTGAGGTTTGTCTCTATATAGTTCCACCTTCCCCATGATACACACGTGTTTATCCTTATAAAAATCTTCAGGTGGACTCTTAAAATCCTTGCGAACCTCAGGACGGATAATGAGCGTGAGCGGTGCCTCAGGATATGCCGCTCCCACGTTGATTAATGTAGGCTGGCCTTTGGCGCGCTCCAGGAAGATGCCTCCATATATTTTTGCACACACCTTTACAGAATCGCCAACGTGTTGACCAATCTCTTCAATCTTAATTTCCTTTTGCGACCATGCTAACGTAACAGACAACAGTGCCGTCACTAGTGTGAGACATTTCCTCATTTGGTAAGTTTTATCAAAGATAATAGGAGGAACTCAATTCATATAAGATGTTTCCGCCTTGACCACTTTCATTTTGTCGTCCAGGAAGAAAATAAAGTTGTAGGGCTTCCGTACAACGTTCCTCTTATCCGTGACAGTCTCAGATACAACCACCTCAAATTTATGAGCGATGTACCACGAGATGTCGGATTTCTTATCGCCGTACGATTTCAATTCGCCATACGAGACGGCTTTATAGGGCATGTCCTTGAAAAGCTTAACAGTTACATACTCCTGGATTTTTTCGCTAGCGAGTTCTTTTGCGGAACGATTTACTTGTGCCTGGGAGAGTGTGGGAATCAACAATAGCATGAAGATAGTAAAACGCATAACAGTAGGTTTAGGAATGAAGGAATGGTGCACGCAGTGTTTGAAGCTACTCATTCCGAATTCCTGAGACGTAGGATTTATGATGAATGGCGGGTTTCTGGTGAGAATCGGAACTGGGAATCTGGAATCGCATTATGAATTGGGTAGTGGAGACAGACCGCAGATTCTCATGATGATCATGATTTAGGAATGATATCTGCGTCAATCATGAAAAATCATGACAATCTGCGATCTATAGAAATTTAAGAACTTCTACAAAAGCGGTCCACGATGCTGTGATAGGCCTCAGACTGGGTTGTGGGTCGCTTAATATCCTCGAACTTGTAACCCGATTCCCGAATACCGATTACCTATTACAATCCGTGAATATCAATCATTTACAAATACCAACAGCTATGTATTTCGCGATGTGAAGAATAGCTGTATATTACCTGTGTAACCACCATCGCCACTAAACCTTAACTAACTTCCACATGAAGAGAATCCTATTCTTAATAGGTATTGTATGCGTCGCGTGCACCCTTAGTGCTCAGAAAGGAAAAAACAACGACCAGGAACTTCCAGCCTTCGGCAAAATTGACAAAGCCGATCTCCAAATGAAAGAATGTGATTTCGATGCGAAAGCCGAGGCCCTCGTCTTATTGGATGAAGGCGAGATGGATTTCATCTACGGTTCCGGTTTACAGATGAAGCGTAGAGTCAGAATAAAGATTCTCAGCGATAAAGGGCTCGAGTGGGCCAATGTGCACCTACCCTACCGCAGCGAAAGCAATGCGCAGAACATTACCAATCTCGAGGCGCAGACATATAATCTAGATGCGGGTGGAAATGTGGTCACCAGCAAGGTGGAAAAGAAACTCATTTATGAAAAGCAGGTCAACAAGAAATACAGGGAGAGAGTCTTCACCTTTCCCGAAGTAAAAGTAGGCTCCGTGATTGAGTATAAGTTTAGGCACACCGGCATTGGACTTGTTGACTGGTATTTTCAGAGCTCCATACCTGTAAAGTACAGCAGCTTCAAGATGGATTTCCCGGAAGACATCGAAGTTCACACTACACCTTATTGCAACCGGAAATTCGAACAGAAGAACGATGTAAGCGGCATGAGGGTGATTAAGTCGTATGCGATGAGCAATGTTCCCGGGTTCCGCGATGAGCCACACATCCTCAACGAAGACTTTTATCGCGATCGTATTGAGACAAAGGTTATAGCCTATATTGAAAATGGCCGTAGAACCAGTCGCGTGGTTAATTGGCTGCAGGTTATCAAATACCTGATGGAAGATGAGGATTTCGGAGTACAGGTAAAGAAGAATATTCCACGTACTGCAGATCTCGACGAAAAGTTGAAAAACATGACTGAGCCATACCAAAAACTCAAGACAATTTATAAATACGTACAGGAGAACATGGCCTGGAATGAAACGCTGGGCATCTGGGCACTCGATGGTGTAAAGGCCGCGTGGAAGGACAAGAAGGGAACGGTCGGTGAGATCAACCTTATCCTCGTTAATCTTTTGAAGGATGCTGGTGTCAAGGCCCATCCCGTTCTCGTAAGCACGCATGACAATGGCATAGTGAACACGATGGACGCGGGAACTTACGAATACCCCGGGTTCTTTCAATTCAATAAAGTGATGGCCTATGTCGAAGTTGATAAAAAGGTCTACGTTCTTGATGCCTCACAGAAGGAGACGCCACTCCACCTCATCCCCCAGGATATCCTGATGACCGAGGCGTTGCTGATTGAGAAAATAGAGACAGGTGAATGGGGTTGGAAGACCTTATGGCATAAAGACCTTCAGGCTAAAAACGTGGTACAGGTGATCGGAATGATCAATGAGTCTGGGATGATGGACGGAGAAGCAACGATCAGTAGTTTCGATTATGCCCGGCTCGATAGATTGCCTTCGGCAAAAAAAGGTAAGGATAAGTTCATTGAAAAATATGTTAGTGGAATGACACCTGGAATGACGGTGAACGATGTGACTTTTGAAAACCTTGAATCGGATAGTTTACCGCTCGTACAGAAAGTAAAGTTTCAGCAAACGCTGAATAGTTCTGGCGATTACAAATATTTCTCGGCAAACGTGATGTCGGGCCTCGAGAAAAATCCATTCGTAGCTGATAGCCGTTTCTCGGATGTGTTTTTTGGGTACAACCAGAGTTATACATTACTTGGGAACTTCACCCTCCCTGCTGGCTATGAGCTGGAGGGTCTTCCGAAAAATATCAAGATGATCATGAGCGATACGAGCGTGACGATCTCTCGTATCTCGCAGGTGTCAGGCGATCTAATCATGGTCAGGGTTCAATTGGAATTTAAAAAGCCAGTGTACCCAACAACCCAATATGAGGAGTTGCATGAATTCTACAAGCAACTATTCGACCTTTTGAACGAGCAGTACGTCATCCGAAAGAAAAAATAATGCGCAACAGCATATCCCCTATGAGTAAACGAGGAATATTTACAATGCTATGTATGGGAGTATTGGTACTACAGGCCCAGAAATTCCCTTACGACCTTGCGGCCGTTCCTGATTCAATCAAGAATAAGGCGAATGTGGTTGTCCATCTCGACAACACCGAGGTCAATGTAGAAAGTGATGACAAAGTCACTGTTAACATTCATAAGGTATATACGGTGCTCAATGATGAGGGTAAAGGTGCCTTATTCTTTCAAGAATTTTCCACGAAGTATATTTTTCTCGAGGAGGTTGAAATAAAAGTGTTCGATGCAAATGGCAAACAAACAGAAAAGGTCAGGAAAAAAGACCTAAGGACACTAGCCACGGGAGAAGGATTGATTGAAGACGGATTCCGCAGTTACTATACCATAAAGCCTTCGGCATACCCGGTAACGGTCGAATTGAAATACGAACAGAAATTGAAAAGCACTCTCAACTTACCGGACTTCCGGTATATCACCGTAAACGAAGGGGTGGTATCAGCCTCCTACCAGGCGAAAGTCAATCCCGAGATTGGGATTAGGTTTAAGGCGAAGAATACTACCATTCAACCTGTAATAACACAAGATGGAAAATACGCTGTATATAAATGGAGTGTTTCGAACCTGCCTCCAGCAGAGCAGGAAGAAAGAAGCATAGCAATGATCAATCGATTTCCGCACGTAAGCATTACTGCAGATAAGTTCTCGCATTATGGGTATAAAGGTGACATGTCCTCATGGAATTCGTTTGGACTGTGGTTGCGGGATTTGCACAACGGTCTCGACGCCCTACCTGCCGATCGTCAACAATTCTTTCAGCAGATGGTCAGTGATGTGAAAACCGATCAAGAGAAAATTCGCCGCATTTATAAATACCTGCAGGAAAATTTCCGGTACGTCAGCATCCAACTAGGTATTGGCGGATGGAAGTCATTCGCAGCCGACTTCACCGATAAGAAGAAATATGGCGATTGCAAAGGGTTGAGTAATTATATGAAAGCTGCACTGAAGGCAGTTGGTATCAACAGTCACCTGGCCATCATTAATGCCGCGTACAACCAGGAGCCGGTTGATCAGGACTTTCCGGCCAACGGATTCAACCATATGATTCTATGTGTGCCCGGTCAAAAAGACTCTATCTGGCTCGAGTGTACAAGTAATCTTAATGAAATGGGGGAATTGGGAACGTTTACCGAAAATAGAAACGCCTTACTCGTTACTGATAAAGGGGGAGTGTTAGTTCCTACACCACGAAGCGAGGCGGGCAAGAATAGCTGGTCGGCCGTCTCAACAATAACAATCCAGGATGATCTTTCTGCTTTGTGCGAAACAAAATTTAAAGCCAGGGGAGAATACAGGGAATTGATGGACGGTCTCCTGAAGGAGACGAAAGACATGCAGAAACAGGCTATCGTTTCCTATCTGGGAGCCAAGCAACCCGACGATTTCCTGCTGACAAAGATCGAAGACCCGGAATTGCTAAGTGCTGAACTAAAAATGGTCATCAGCAAGATCCCTGAATTTAACGCCGGGAACAAGTTGTTTTTCTCTCCAAGGTTATTCAAGACGTGGACAGGAAGACCACTCAAACAGGGAAATCGTAAATCCGATTACTTCTTCGAGTATCCGTTCGAACGTTCCGACACAACGATATTTAAACTACCGGCCGGTGCAGTAGCTGATGCTTTGCCTTCGGAGAAACATGTTTCCTGCGACTTTGCTACCTATCAATCGAAATACTGGTTTAGTGCAAAGGAGAACGCTATTTATGCAACTACGTCACTCGTCCTTAAACAACATCGTATTCCTGCCAAAGGCTATGCTTCATTGAAGAAGTTCTTCGACGACTTGATGCAGGATGATTCGCAACGAATCGTGGTGCAAAAGACAGATGTGCCGAATAAAGGCGAAAAGAAGGCATTCTAAAGTTGGTCTACAACATTACAACCCTTTCCCATATCCGTCGCTGGACGGGAATACCTTTAATAGTGTTCGCTTTCCGCGTCTCCAGAACACGTTGTCCCGGATAAATTACTTTTCGTCCGCTTTCAACTAGGACCGACGACTTGTAGTCGTCGAGGATCGATTCAATCGTCTTGTTAATGATCGACGAATCTCCCAGCCTCGATAAATCGATCGCAATGAATACCTGCGAAAGCCCATATTCCACGGCATTCTTATTTATCTCATGAGTTGATAATCCGCCAGACAACAACGCAGCAAGCATATCGAGCAACAGGGCGAGGCCAGCTCCTTTCCAAAACCCAACTGGCATAGTTCGACGCGTATCAATGATTACGCCCGGATCGCGTGTAGGATTTCCATTAGCGTCAAAACCTCCATCGACTTCCAACATCGTATTCTTTAGTCGAGCGAGTTCCATCGCACCGAATGAATATTGGCTCATGGCCATATCGAGAACGATAGCCTCATCTTGGTATGGGATAGCCAGTACAAGTGGGTTATTCCCAAGGCGTGCGTCTTTGGCGCCCCAGGCAGGCATGTTCGCGATCGTATTTGTGAACCCGATAAAGACGCAGCCGCCCCTGGCTGCTTGCCAACCATAAGAGCCTCCGCGCATCCAGTGATTGGTGTTGGAGAGCGCTACACATCCAATGCCTGAACTGCGAGCCAGACCGATTGCCCGGTGGGTAGCCATCATTGCATTCAATGGTCCGGGACCGAGATTTCCCTCCCATTGTTCGATACTGCCCATCGCATTCTTCAGAGAAGGTTCGGCTGCGGGGAGAACATGCCCTTTCGCAACATAGTCAACGAAGGTTGGGAATCTATTTACGCCGTGGCTATATATACCATCGATACTACTGTCGGTAAAGATGGTTGCGCATTGCAATGCCTTTTCGACTGGGAAACCGTGTTTAACCAGGATGCTGGTAAAAACGTTGAGCATTTCTTGCGCGGGTATATGTAACACGTCCGAATCCATTTGATTAATTGTAGATGTAAAATAAGAAATAAAGAAACGGCGAGCGCACAGATGTGTGTCTTCCCGCATCCGAATACTTTCTCAATAAACTCGATAAAATAATTGCGCGTGAGGATGGGTGAAGACACACATCCCTGCATCAGGTATCAACTCCTCATTACTTATTCCTACTCCTTATTTAATAATCACTTCCTCGTGTTAAGAAAACTCAAACGAAATGCTAATGCAAATCCTTTCAGTTAACTATAACATTTTTTATAACATAGTTATTCGCGTTCCAACACCGAATGTTAAAATAAACCGCTCTTATCGCACTAATATACAGTTCATTGCGATGTATACACACTCAACCTTAACAATGTGAATTTCTATGGCATAGTATTCCCACTGTATGCATGTCATTCAATTTTTAAAACAAGAAAAATCAGAGTTATGAAAAGAACATTATCAATTTTTAGCATTGCCGCTATCATGATCGCACTTACAACGCTGATGGTAGCCTGTAGTAGCAAGCCGAAGGCAACCGCGCCTGCTGACCTGACACTCGCTGCATCTGATACTGCTGGACTCGCCGATTTCCAGGCATGGAAAGCTGTAAATGAAAGGAAGGATTATGCAGAATACATGGCCGCAACACAGGCAACAACAGCAACTCCCGCAGTTAGAAGGACAAGTACTGCAAGCAGACCTGCAGCTTCTACACGTGCAACACAACCCGTAGCACAACCTGCAGCTAAGAAAAAAGGTTGGAGTAAAGCAGCAAAAGGTGCCGCAATCGGTGGTGCTGGTGGTGCAATTGCCGGAGCAGTCATCAACAAGAAGAATAGAGTACTTGGTGCCGTAGTCGGTGGTGTAATCGGTGGTGGTGTAGGTTATGGTATCGGACGTGGACAGGACAAGAAAGACGGCCGTTACTAAACCCATGAAACATGACTAAACCTTTACTCAATTTCTATCACATATCATTATCCCTTTGAACGCTCCCTCAAGTCTCTGCAGTCGCAGAGACTTTTTTTTTGCAGCACCTTAACACTATAATTATCCATTTGGAAAAAATAAATACGTTATTCACAGACCATAAGCCAGTGCAATGCCGAGAACAATTGTACCTGCCTGTTACCGGGCCGGGTTGACCACGGGACGGAACTTCGTCATTACTTTGGCCATTCTAAGTCCGTTGCTCACGACATCCTTCGTAGCTTCTGCACAAGTCCCACAAAAACGTGATCATAAGGCCGCCATACTATCAATTGCCTATTTTATCGAAAGCGCCAACAATTCAGTTAATTCCCTGAATGGATTACTGAAGAAAGATAATTACCGCAACAAGATTACTACTCTTAACAACCCGGTCAATAACGAATTAGGGTTTAGCCTGAAGAATGAAATACTGGCAGCACTCAAACCAATTCTCGACAAGGCTAAGCGCACCGACCATAAGAAATTCAAGGTCGTAATTGAAAACTTCCTCAGCAATCCAGAGGAAAATGGGATCAGCTCAGTTAAGAAATACCTTCCCGTCCTTGGTATCTTCAGCACCGTCCTATCCCTGGTAGGTAATCTGGTCATTTCGGAAAGAAATATTACGCGTGAAGACCTGAATCAATTCATCGCCAAAGTCCAACAATACTTTTCACAGTATGAGAAGCTAAACCTTATCAACGAACAGTTCGGCCTGCAACTGCAGAAACTGGTGGAACGCTCGGAGGAATTAAAAGGCGATCTCAAAGAATTTCTCGCTGATTGCATCTGTACGATGGATAGGAGCATAACAAAATCCTCTCTGCAAAATGTGCAGGTGGAAGCCTTGTTGCAGCGGTATTACGATCCTCAAAAACTCATGAGCTGGTTAGATACCTCCAGGCTAAAGCAGGAAGAGACCTATTACCCTTTCGATGCGCCTACCAGCGCAAAACTGCTCACTGCAGGGATCAAGAAACTGCAGAAAGAATTCGAAGCGTTGTACGGTGACAACTACCGGCTTCTTAAGGAGCTAATCGCCTCATTGAAAAATACGATACCCGACCTGGACGAGGACCAATTGGCTAAGACGAACCAGGACATCGATAGGTTATACAACGACAGCCGCCAGGCAGATGTGACGAATCTCAATATAAGCCAGGTCGATGACAGGATGAATACCGTTTGTCGAGTAATAAATGGGCGAAATTGACCGCAGATCTTCATGATTCTTATGATTATCGCGGATAAGGGATCATATCTAAATAGGATATGCCTCTGGATGTATAAAGACGAGATCATGCCTAAATCATAACAATCATAAAAATCAGCGGTCAACTTTCTCAATGCCCTGCTCTTACACTTCTACCTGGCTCCTCCGAAATAGCTGCCCGATGTAACACCATTTGGCCCAGGTCGATTTCAACGGAGATTTCCACCCAACCATTGTATCGCTTATTATCCTTCCTTAGTTGAACTGCCAGGTATCTGTGAGTTGCATTCTTCCAATTCCCTTCCCAGTGTGCTGGATCATCAAGTTCGATTATCTTCTCCACAAGCACGACAGAACTAGCGTTGAACCAGTTCAGCCCAGGCGGGTTGCCGATGGGGATCACCTCCCCAATCTTAAATATGGGTGTTTGTTCAATTGCGTCGGTAAGGAGAAACGTATCGAACGATGCATTCACATAATACTGCTTGCGGTCACGTTTTAAAACGGGATCTCCCACAAGTACTGTTGTGAATAATAAATCCGTAGAATTATCCCCATCGATATCAATCATCTTTTGTTGTCCAAAGCCTATGCGTACATCGTTCAGCTCCGAATAACGCATTTTAGGAAATGACGGCGTATCTCCGACCTCCTTGTTACAGGCCACCAGACCGGTGATAAAGAAGCATACCAACATGTGTTTCATTAGGAAAACTTTTGCCGAAAATAACCGATGCCTTCATGCGTCGAAACACGATGCAGTATGAATTGACAGAATTCCCGTTGAAATGTATTTAATACTTCATTCCATGACTATCGGCGCTTCCTGCGATATGTAGCGCGAATGCTGCCAGCGCGAGGTCTTGCAACATGTCGATAAAAGCTGTCTGCCTGATCTCCGCATCCCCCGCCTGATTATACGTCGGGTAGTGAACAGTTATCACAAAAAGAATAAGCAGGAGCGCCAATAGATAGGCCGTTAACTTAACGAATTTGTTAAATATAAAAGATATCGCGGCCACAATGAGTGCTATGCCCACGAAGTACACCCAATTGATTCCACCAGGAAGATTGGTTGGGACATAGGCCAGCATATCACGTGGGTGGCGAATGTGATAGAGACCGAAAATGATCATGATAAGGGCTAGTAGATAGATGGCTATCCGTGAGATGATGCGTTGGGTCATGGCGGAAGTTTTAAAGGTTATCAAATAATATTATTAAACCTGGCAACTTCGGGAGAGGGTCAATGGGCAATGGGCAATAGGCAATTGGCAATAGGCAATAGGCAATAGGCAATAGGCAATAGGCAAAGGAAATGCGTAATAGTCGATAGGCGATGGAGCTACCCCTGTCGTAGATTTTTTCTTGTGTCTTAAAGTTACAACAATTTTGTATCGCTGTTTAAAAACAATATGCACTCTGAGTGTACAGGGAAATCCATAACTTCCACAAAAACTGTTCTATGAGAAAAGTTCGCTGTCTCTTCTTCAGCATGCTCCTATTTCCTCTTGCCATTTCTGCCCAGGTGCTCATCAAAAACACCAATGTCCTCGACGTTGAAAACCGAACGATTCTCGCGGGTCATAGCGTAGTGGTCCTCGATGGAAAGATCGTCTCCGTGGATAAGGACAGGATGTATAAACTTCCGCCGGGAACAAAGGTGATAGATGGTACAGGCAAATTTCTCATTCCGGGATTGACCGATGCGCATATACATTTCATCCAGAGTGGAGGGCTGTTCGCTCGTCCAGATGCAATCGACCTCCGCGCTTATCAGCCCTATGAAAAAGAAGTGCAATGGGTACACGACCATATGTCAAATTTACTTCGGCGATACCTGAGCGCCGGCATTACTTCCGTGATCGACGTAGGATCGACGCTAAATTTCCTCACACAAAAAGACAGTTTCCGAACCAAGACATGGTCGCCGCTCATCAGCATGTCAGGTCCCTTGCTGACAACATGGATACCTGATGCTTTCAAGCAGGCGGGAAAGGATAACCTATTTATGGAAATGATAACTGAGGAAGGTACAAGGCAATCGATAAGAGAGCAGATACCTTACAAGCCTGACTTCATAAAAATATGGTACATCGTAACGGATAGCAACATCGAGCGGGGTGCAAGCAAGAATCTTCCGTTAATAAAGGCGGCCATCGATGAAGCACATAAAAATAACCTTCGCGTTGCCGTGCATGCAACGGAGAGAATAACTGCTCAGCTGGCAGTTGAGGCCGGGGCCGATTTTCTCGTGCATAATGTGGAAGACGAGGTGGTGAGCGATGCATTTGTACAACTTTTGAAAAATAAAAACATAGTGATCACCCCTACGCAAGTTGTTGCCGGTCATTATTACAAAGTATTCGGTGACAAATACAAGTTCACCACGGATGAACTTCGACTTGCGCATCCGGTACCCGCCGGTTCTGTGATCGATTTTCCCTGGCCTGACACCGCCCGGGGTGCAAGGTATATCCGCTCCATGTCGCGGCCGACTACTGAAGCACGCATGAGGATGGAAGATAGTATCAGGCGTATCAACCTTCAACGACTCTCTGCTGCTGGGGTAATAATCGCCACCGGGACCGATGCGGGAAACATCGGCACGCAGCACGCAGCATCCTATTTTGTGGAGCTTAAGGCTATGGCAGATGCCGGACTTACTCCTTGGCAATTGTTAGAAGCATCGACCATCAACGGCGCCAAGGCAGTAGGAAAAGATCAGGAATGGGGGAGCATTACAAAAGATAAGATCGGCAATATGGTGCTTCTCAGAGCTAACCCACTCATGGCACTAGAAAACTGGAGGAAGATAGATTGGGTCATTAATAAGGGTGTCGCCTATCGTCCAGACTCCATTATCATTAACACTCCGGCAGACCTGGCGCAGGCACAATTAAATGCATATAACGCGCATGACCTTGATGCCTTTCTGGCACCCTATTCGGAAGACGTGGAGATCTATGAATTACCAGGGAAACTTGTATCAAAGGGAAAATCAAAAATGAGGGCTACCTACCAATTCATTACCAGAAATCCCAATCTGTATTGTCGGTTACTTAAGAGGATTGTACAAGGAAATACCGTAATCGACCATGAAGAAATTTGGGGTGCGGGCGAGAAACCTTTTTACGGCATAGCCATATACGTCATTGAAAAGGGAAAGATTAGTAAGGTTTATTTTCCCAAACCTTAAACGGTTCATGGGTTTAAAAGTTTAAGAGTTTGAAAGTTTAATAGTTGTTGAAATCGAATAGCTTTTACGAACTACGAAACTCTTAAACTATTAAACCGTTAAACTATCAAACCGTTAAATCTTAAACTTTCAAGTCTCTAAATCAATCCAATCTGTTGCGAATGCTCTATCGCCTCTGCGCTCTCTTTGAACTGGCAGGTGTGAATTCCTTTTGAGGTGAGTCCGTCCAATGCTTCCTGGGTTTTTCTTTCGTTCGATGGGACAACGTTACGAATGTAAACCGCGAATATATGGCCAGGGAACTTCTCTGCAATCGCTGCATAAATGAAGGGATCACGCTGGGTATTGTCACCGAACAGGATAAATTTCTGTTTAGGAAATGCATCCAGGATTCTCACGATGCGAATGAGCTTTCCATCGTGTTTTGTCTTCCCGGTTTTGAATAATTGAAACCATTGCTTTATCTGGTTCAGCAGGAAGGCGCCCTGCGGCAATTTATTATGGTCAAAGAAATCGCGTAAATAGTCATACAGGTTCCACTCACTACTTGATACGTAAAAAAAGGGATTCTGCGTCTTCTCGTCTGTATGCGCCTCCGCCAGGAGTGAATAGTGTTTGCCTACATCCTTGAACGCGTTGCGGGTGTGGGCATTTTTGACAAACAGCTCACGAAGTCGACGCCAAATCGTGGCAGAGTGGGAAATCATGACCGTATCGTCGATGTCAGAAATGAAACCATACTGTGTAGAGTGGGGAATAAATACCTTTCCTTCGCCCGTTGCTACGACGTTGCCGTGGTCATCTAAACTATTTGCAACCACCGGATGCCAACCCGCGTTTATTTCATGGCTGGCACTCCATTCAAACTTGAAGAACCCATCTTTCTCTGTCTTCCCTTTTACAACCTGGTCTTCTAGTACTAGCTGCACGGGTACATCGGGCAAAGGTTTTACCGTAAATAGCCTGAGCAGATGGTAAATATTAACGAACAAATTGTCGCGATAACTGAAACGAACAGCGGGTTTCTTCCGGAACACGTGGCCGAACACGATGAGGTTATGAGTGTGCCCGAAACCATGGTATATTTTTACTTCCGCCCGCTTACTCATTTTTTGGAAACAATTTTGCCTTAATAAAGCACAACATATTCAGCCCATTAATTATGCCAAGCCATCCGTTGAAATTACTTTTTATCATTAACCCCGGTGCGGGGAAGAACAATACTGACTGGAAAAAGGAGATTACAGAATATTTCTCCTCTTCGGTTCATACGATAGATCTTTTCGAACTTCCAGGCAACTGTGACCCAGAGGAGGTTACCCGTAAGATAAGAAATGTTTCACCCGACAGGGTTATTGCTGTGGGTGGTGACGGCACGTTGAAGCTGGTTGCCGAGGCAATTGAAGGTAAGAGCATCCCCATTGGACTACTACCTGGTGGCTCTGCGAATGGGATGGCGAAGGAACTGGGCATACCGGCAGACCCTATTGCTGCTCTCGAGGCCCTGATGAATGGGGAAGTGAAAAAACTGCATTTGGTAAAAGTGAATAACCAGTCCTGTATACATCTAAGTGATATCGGCTTCAATGCTTTCGTCGTAAAGAAATTCGAGGATGAAGACAAAAGGGGAATGTGGAGTTATATCAAGTCTGCATGGAAAGTCTTGTGGAGCTATTCGAAGATGCAAGTCGACATCATGGTAGATGACAAATACATCAGGCGAGAAGCGGCGATGGTGGTGATAGCAAATGCCACCAAATATGGAACTGGAGTCATCATCAACCCAAAAGGCAGGCTTGATGACGATATGTTCGAGATAGTGATAGTGAAACGAATTTCGCTTGGGGAAATATTCAAGATGCGATTCAGTCATAAACCATATAACCCTGCAAAGACCGAGGTGTTGCAATCGAGGTCATTAAAAATCGCATCGAAACATAAAGTACACTTCCAGGTGGACGGTGAGTACATGGGAAAGGTGAATGGAATTACTGCGGAGATTTTACCTGGTGCACTTGAGATGATTATACCACTGGCAACAAAGGCTGATGTAAACAGATCGATTTAGAAATTATATCCCACCTTCACTCCCCAGAATCCACTGCTGCCATTCCTGATCCACATTTCATATTTCCCCTGCACATCGAGGCCCAGAACGCGCACTCCTAAACCGGGTGAGATTATGACAGCAGATCCACTACCATTTGAAAATTTTACCACGCCACTCTCGATTTTGGTATAGAGTAGTGGGATGATTCGATA
Source organism: Chitinophagaceae bacterium (assembly GCA_014379965.1). Lineage (GTDB taxonomy): Bacteria > Bacteroidota > Bacteroidia > Chitinophagales > Chitinophagaceae > VBAT01. The sequence continues at coordinate 19,719 of JACMKU010000183.1, read as the reverse complement.
TTTTAGGCCGAGACGAATGGGAATGGCGTTAAGCGTGGGCGATTTTGTTTCTGTCCCACTCATAGAAAACATTTTTCCACCAAACCGCATAAAGCCGGCAGAGCCTGTCAACCCCAGTTTCCCAAGTCGCACATCTGCATTGACGCCGCCCCCTATCCCCTGCTTATGGGTCGTATTAAATCCCGCGTCCGGCCATGCCGTTTCCGCATAAGCGCCAAGGCTAAAACCCTTCAACTGCGCGTCCGCATGGGAGCCCGAGATTGCCATCAATGCTAACCCTAAACAAAATATCCTAAGCATAAAATTGAGTATCAGAAAATGAGGCAAACTTCCTGCCAAGGAGGGTTTCGTTAATCATACAGATTTGCTAAAGTATTACGGGTTATGAGTTATGGGTTGTAAGTTATGGTTGTACATAAACCAGTAAACTGAACCAATTCCCCTCCCCATTGTTACCCTTTTAAATCAACGCAAATGGCAACAACTAAATGGGTCGTAGACCCCACACACTCCGAGATTCAGTTCAAGGTGAAACACCTCATGATCACAACTGTGACCGGGTATTTCAAAAAATTCGATTTGCAGGTAGAGACCGATGGCGACGACTTCACGAAGGCCGGCTCTATCGTATTCACTGCTGACATCGACTCTATTGAAACAAACAACAATCAGAGGGATACACACCTCAAGTCCGCAGACTTCTTCGCGGCAGACCAATACAAGCAGCTAAAATTCGTCGGCTCCAGGTATGAAAAGGCGGGAGATAGTTATAAACTTTCAGGCGACCTGACAATTCGCGATGTAACCAAACCCATTACGCTGGATGTAGAATACGGCGGGATTGTGACCGACCCGTATGGCCAGACGAAGGCAGGTTTTACTGTTACGGGCAAGATCAAAAGAAAAGAATTTAAGCTCGAGTGGGATGCAGTTACTGAAGCTGGCCAGGTAGTGGTAAGCAACGACATCAGGCTTCAATGTGAGATTCAGCTTATCAAGCAGGCGACCCCATAGCCACAATAATAACTCGTTATAAAACAGCGCCTCCGGCGCTTTTTTTATGCAAACCCGGTAAGGGTTGTAGTCATTTTACTACAGGTTGGGTTTCGCGGTCTTGACCTCGAATAAAGGTTGAACTCTATTTTTTGAGGCGCTGATTCTCAGTTTCTTTGTGGCGTTATCGGAATTGAATAGCCTGGTTCTCGATAGACGGACAACGGTCCGAAACAAATCCCTACCAAATAGAAAACTGAATATCTGAAAAAAACACCTTATGAAGACACAATCAACAACCCTTGAAATGCCAGGCTCAACATTTACTTCGTCTCTACATTCTCTTGTCAGTACTATCAGCGACAGCCTTCAACCCGCTACCCAACGGAATAAAAGTTTTATCCTGAACGACGTGCCAGAAGACATCTATATGGGTGTTGATGAAGACATGGTAGCATCGGTGCTGAGTGGACTGTTGAATATCGTGATCTCACATTCTGCAAACAGTTGTATCCGCATCACTGCAAAATCATATAGCGACGTAGTCCTGCTTCATGTAAAAGATGATGGTTGTGTAAACTATGATTCCATTTCTCAGAATCTGACCCGCATGCAGGCTCTTGCAGAGAAATTAGGTGGGTTCGTGGGTTTCACTAGCTATAGAAACAAACTGACGACAATCGCCTTTAGTTTTATGAATATGAACATGAGGCAACAGACAGCGGCATAATACGGGTTAATCCGGGATGCCAATGGTAGCCATTTTATTTTCCGGCTTTCTTATTTGAAGTCTGTATCTGAGGATAATCCTTCCATTGCAGGTCACATACAGCCATTCCACAGTAGGATCAGTTACATTGTACACACACGTTTTCTTCCTACCACCGATGATCGCCGGTTCGTCATCATTCCAGATGGTATCAACCGGCGGCGTGGACGCCACAGACAACAATCCATAAATACTCGACGACTCTACCTCGAATCGAATACTATCACCAAGGCTCGCCTCGATGACACCCTTTGACGGTGAATAGGAATTGATCAAGGTCTTGACAAATCCTGTATACTTGAAAGGCGTATGGTTGAATTCCACTAATGATGGGGGATCTTTTAAAAGTGTCCACGACATATCCTCCGGGTAGTGATCAACAATAAATTCCCCAGGCGAGGCAAGAAAATATTTATGATCATATTGTTGCACGAAGGCATCACCCCTATGAGTCGTGAAGCCGCTTGCCCATGTTGCATCGAGCAGGTGCCAGGAACTGTCGAGGTACACTGCGTTCCAGGTATGATTGGATTTGAATCTATCCCTTTTGCTTCCCGCGCCGGTGCGGGCATAGCCCATGATGATCTCGCTTGGCACTCCTGCATGATCGCACAGGGTCTTGAATAAGCGGGCATATCCATCACAAACCGCGATTCGTCTTTTCAAAACAGTTTCTGCTACGCGCTGATTTAAGGGCTTCAATGTCCTGGCGGTATCCTCGGGCTCTTCGTAAATCGGTCGCTTGCCGCGATTCCAGGCTTTTACGTTATAGGAAATATTTCCCGTGATCCAACGGAATATTGACGTGACCTTTTCGCGGTCCGTTTGTTGAGCTGAGGTGATCTCCCGAACGAGGATTGCTGGTGAACTCGTCTCAAGTGATCTTACGGCCAGGTCTACATACGACTGGTAGACACGATCCCCTTGTGACCGGGCCATTAAGGAAAAACTGAAAAGCCATAATAGAAAGATCGCTTTCATCTCCTGAAATTAATCACTGTTTGAAGATTCTTACTAAGTTCCGAAATAAGTTGATACCGGTCATCAAAAACTTCTTAATGCGTATCTTTGGGATTATCTTTTAACAAACCCTACTAATGAATCGAGAAGAATTACTCACGGAACTGGCTCATGATACTTATGCTATGCTGAAACCCTCCCTTGTTCATGGAATTGGGGTATTCGCCATCAGGGATATCCCAAAGGGATGTAAGAATATTTTTTCCAGAGGGCACGGAAAATGGGTACCTGTTTCAATTAACGACGTAGAGAAGCTCCCCATGTCATCAAGAGAGCTTATCGAAACGTATTGTCTGTTCGATGAAGACAATTATTTCATACCAGATTACGGTTTCAAAGTCGTGGATATGGTTAATTACCTCAATCATTCCGGTAATCCCAACATTATTTCGATCAACGAAGGAGAAGATTTTGAGGCGCTAAAGGATATACCAGCCGGTGCCGAGCTTCTGATCAACTACGATCTTATCGTGGAGAATATCGAAAACTACGGATAGATGTCATCTCTTCAGGAAACGGCCGTTTAATAATCGTTCCATTACCTCATCCTTGAGATTTCTGCTTATCGGAACATGATGCTGGCCTATGCGAATATCGTTGGCTTCGATGCTATCGATGCGGGCGGCAGAGATGATATAAGACTTATGGGTCTTGATGAATCTATCTGATGGCAGGTATTCTTCCACTGACTTGAAAGTGAGGTAGGTGATATACTTCTTGTCGGTGGTATGAATGACGACATAGTTTTGCAGCGCCTCGGCATACAATACTTCCTCAAAGAATATCTTGACCAGCTTATTATCAGCCTTGATGAAGAAATAATCGGCGATGCCCCCGCTTGCAGATCCCAATGTTTCTCCCATGTTCTTCTGGCGCACTTCGTAATACTCCCGGGCGCGCACGGCCGCTTTGAGGAAGCGTTCGAAGGAAATAGGCTTCACCAGGTAGTCTAGCGCATTCAATTCGAAACCCTCCAGCGCGTATTGTGGGAATGCCGTCGTGAAGATGACGGGCGGTGCATTCTTCAGCGTCTTGAAAAACTCAAGCCCCGTAATCTTCGGCATCTGTATATCGAGGAACAGGAGTTGCACATGTTCAGTCGATAGCATCTCCATCGCCTTCACGGGATTATCGAACTCGCCCTTCAACTGGAGGAAATCCACGTCGGCAATATATTCCTTCAGTCCCTTGCGAGCTAGGGGTTCGTCGTCGATGATTACGCAGGCTATATTCATATTGAGGCTTTTTCAACGTTTAACGTTTAACGTTTAACGTTCCTTAGATCGAAGTTGCGATTTAGTATTTTACAATCAATCATCTGGACGTTCCCTGTTTGTTCTATCATAGCATTTCAATTCAGTTGTGAAGACTCTGCAGTAAGAACGTTAAACCTTAAACCTTAAACGTTAAACGTCTCTGCCTAAGCCATTACGGACACCATTTCCAACACCCTCTCCCCCAACCGCTGATCCCCCTTAATCTCATAACTCCCCCTGATGTCATCCTTTCTGACGCTCTTGGAAAATAGTTTCCACGCTACCCTGCCATCGATGAGGGTTTCTGCCGACGGTTGTATTGAATTATCCGTATTCAATTGCCACTTGCCCTTTTCTTTCTTTAATAACCACTCACCGCCACCGTCGCCGGTAATCACCGTCTTCAGCACGATACCTTCTCTACCCTCATTGTCTAGCGCGACCGGCCATGCCTGCATGAATATGTCTAACAACGGATGATAAAGTTCGCGGTTCATCAAATCTGTATTCCCTGCCGCATCCCTGATCTGTTGCTGGTGTAGCCATCGCTCAGTGTACTCCCTGGCAATGTCGAACCAGTTGTAAGAAGTGCTCTGACCCGCCCAGCTAACGGGATAGGCCGAAGAGGCCATGGGGTCGAGTGCCTGGAATAGTTTGTATACCTCGGCATTACTCCACTCCAACAAGTCAACAATCAATTGTGGACTTAAGCGTCGATTTGCCTGCACCCAGTCCGCATTAAGCTCGTTGAGGTATTGGACAAGGTCAGTATATAGGGCAATAGGTTTATCTGGTGACGATGCCCAGCCATCACGGTGAAGTGCGATGCGCCGAAAGTTGCCATCAAGCAAGTGTGCTGCGACGTCCTTGATCTTCCACTTGCGTGCAACGGTTTGTCGCCGCCAGTCATCAGGTGATAAGCCGCGCAGGAAATCGATAAGATTCCTATTTAGCACGGGAAATAACGAAAGTGTCTCAATTGTTTTATTCATTGTTACGATTCAATTTTCAGTTTGAGGTCTACCGTGTATGTTTTCTCGCCATCATTGATATTAAGCGAATACTTATCCGGGTAAAGTAATTCAAGCCTACGTTTGACATTGTTCAATCCTATCCCACCATGCAGATCGGTAGGTTTCGCATGCTCCGTAGAATTCTCAATGGTGAAATTAAAATGCCCATTCAGGCGGCTCATGTCAAGCCTTACGAAGTTTTTCTCCGTAGTCTTATGGGAAATATGCTTGAACGCATTTTCAACGAATGGTATGAGGAGGAGTGGTTCGATCGAGAAATCTTTTACCTCTGGTGAACAATTGAACTCGACATTGTAGTTTTCATCTTTGCGAAGTTTCTGCAGGTCGACATAGTCTTTCAGATAATTCAATTCCTTCTCGATGGGTATTCTCGCTCCATTCATTTCATAGAGTTGATACCGTAACATATCTGAGAACTTGTGCAAGGCCTGTCGAGCCTCAGGGTTTTCTTTATTAATTAGGAAATATACTGAGTTGAGTGAATTGAATAGGAAATGTGGATTGATCTGCGATTTCAGGAAACTCAGTTCCGCCTCCGCCTTCTCCCTCGCCATTTCAATCAGCCGCTGCTGCATCCTCGAATGATCATACATTAACTTGGTTGCTGCGCCCGCAATTACAAGGAAAAAATGCGGGATCACATTGTCGTAAATGCGTTCCTTCAATTTTTCGCGATCGGAGAGATCGAAAAGACCGGGATTGTTCATGATCTGCCCGATGATCTGCATCTTAATAAGGCTGCTAGTTACCACCATGGCTACAAATGCTAATGCAAACCATCCATACTTCTTCTTGTACAAAAGGCTTGGGATAAGTACCAGGTTGGTCATATAGACGAGGATGGCAAGATCCGTCACCTTTACCAAAGTGATCAGGAACGCCTGGTTTGAAAAACGGTCGACAGGATATCTCAGGAAATACCAGAGGCCAAATACCAGCATCCAGAATAAAACATGATGCAGCCTGTACCTAAAAAATAGTGACCGTTTTCCCATACCCGAAATAAAAGTACAAAATCCATCCCGGAGCGCGGATTACATCAAGGGAAGGATTCTCGTGACCAGTAGCGCATTTGACGTTTAACGTTTAAGGGTTTAACGTTTAACGTTCTTTAGATCAAAGTTGCAATTCAGTATCCTGAAATCCGTAAACTGGACATTCCTTGTTTGCCTATCATAGCATTTCAATCAGTTTTGAAGCCTCTGCAGTAAGAACGTTAAACGTTAAACCCTTAAACGTTAAACGCCTCATCTTCTCCCAAGCACAGTTTGTCAAGCCCGGCCTGCCACTTATCAAATGAAGTTGGACCCTGATAGTCGTTTTGCCAAATTTGAATTCTTAAACACTCAACCATGATGCGCTTCTTCTTGTTTTTATTTCTAATTGCTATGCAACTGACTGCCTGCAGTCAGAAGACTGCGAGGCCCGCAGCCAACAAATCGGATAACAAGGACATCAAAGTCGGTGGTAGCTGCGAAGGATGTGAGGCTATTTACGAGAGCCCGATTCCATTCGCGCAACTTGACTATGTAGATACGCTTCCCTCGTTCTACATGCCCGGGCCGAAACTCGATATAACGGGGACAATCTATAAGTCGGATGGCAAGACACCTGCCGCTGGAGTTATTCTGTATGTCTATCATACGGACCAACAAGGGATCTATCCAAAGAAAGCAGATGAAAAGGGATGGGCACAGCGACATGGTTACCTGCGCGGCTGGGTGAAGACGAATGCGCAAGGTCAATATCGATTCCTGACTACGGTCCCTGCTTCATATCCAAATAGCACTAACCAGAAACACATCCATCCTACAATTAAAGAACCAGGCAAGAGCGAATACTGGATCGACGAGTACGTGTTTAGCGATGACCCCCTACTCCCCGAGGCAGAAAGGAATCGTCCGAATCCCGTAGGCGGAAAGGGAGTATTGACGACGGTGATGAAAGATGGGATGTTGAGGGCGTCGAGGGATATTATCCTGGGCTTGGATGTCAGAGACTACCGTTAGGGTTGCACGCAAAGGCGCAAAGGTTCGCAAAGACGCAAAGAGATTCTTTCCCAGGCAAGTTTTAATTACCCTGGAAATGGAGATTCTCTGCGTCTTTGCGAACCTTTGCGCCTTTGCGTGAAACACCTTTGCGCTTTTGCGTGAAACCTTTTTGTAAATTTGGCCCTCCAAATCTATTTATCATGCAGAAAAGAATTATTCCGGCCCTGTTGCTATTAGCCCCACTAGTTTCTATTTGTCAGGACCGCATGACCCCTGAATTATTATGGAAGCTCGGACGAGTAACCGGTCTCGGTATTTCAAAAGACGGCAAACAGCTCTTGTACTCCGTAAGCACGCCAGACTGGGAAGCGAATAAGAGCACGAAGAAGAATTACATGATCCCTCTTACTGGAGGTACTGCAGTGCAAGTGACCAATGCCGATAGCCTGTTGAATAATAAGAACCTCTCCCCAGATGGTAAATACCTTCTCACTAACAAGGAAGTAAAGGTTAAAAAAATCAGCGGAAGTGACCACTACCCTGAACTCACCAAGTCGAATGTATACATATTCGACAACCTCAATAATCGCCACTGGGATACCTGGGAAGATGGCAAGTTCGATCATGTGTTTGTATCAACCGTAGGCAGACCCACCGAAGAAAAAGACCTGATGGAAGGTGAACCATATGATTCTCCACAGAAACCTTTCGGGGGCGACGAGGACTACACATGGAAGCCTGACGGTACCGCAATCCTATATGTTGCAAAAAAGAAATATGGTAAGGACTATGCAGTAAGTACGAATACTGATATCTACCAATACGAATTGGCTACGGGCAAGACCACGAATCTTACCGAAGGAATGATGGGTTACGACATTAACCCCGCATACAGTGGCCAATCTACTTTAGCATGGATGAGTATGAAGCGTGATGGCTATGAATCTGACAAACAGGATCTCGTTGCATCAACCGGTATGGGAACCGTGAACCTTACCCGTCACCGCGATGATATACACGTAGAAGGATTTAGGTGGAGCGATGATGGGAAGAATATCTACTTCTTCGCCCCAATTAATGGCACCATGCAATTGTTCTCCGTCGACTATACCGGGGCCACCCAGAAGCAACCGGAAATACGACAGATCACGCGAGGCGATTTCGACATCAATGCTATCATTGGGCAATCAGGAAATTCATTGATTGTATCACGCGCCGACATAAACCATGCAGCGGAGATATTCAGCGTTGACCTCAACACGGGATCAATGAAACAAATCACTTATGTCAACAATGCAGCGTATGACAAGATCGGCATGGTAAAGACGGAAAGAAAATGGGTGACGACTACCGATGGCAAGAAAATGATGGTATGGGTGATCTACCCACCTGACTTCGACCCTTCGAAGAAATATCCTACCCTGCTATATTGCCAGGGAGGTCCGCAATCACCCCTCACCCAGTTCTATTCTTTTCGTTGGAATTTTCAATTGATGGCATCACAGGGATACATCGTTGTAGCGCCAGGTCGTCGTGGCATGCCTGGATTTGGTACCAAATGGAATGAGCAGATAAGCAAGGACCACGGAGGACAGGTAATGCAGGATTACCTTTCCGCTATAGACGCGGTGAGCAAGGAGAAATATGTTGACAAGAACCGGCTTGGCTGCGTCGGCGCGAGCTACGGTGGCTACTCCGCCTTCATGCTTGCCGGAATGCACAACAATCGCTTCAAGTCCTTTATCGCGCATGATGGCGTCTTCGACATGCGCAGTATGTATGGTACAACAGAGGAACTTTGGTTTGTCGATTACGATTGGGGTGGCAATTACTGGGACAAGAAGAATCTAGCTGCGCAAAAGTCATACAATAAATACAACCCCATCAACTTCGTTGACAAATGGAATACGCCTATGCTCATCATTCAGGGTGGTAAAGACTATCGTGTTCCGCAGGAACAGGGACTGCAGGCATTCCAGGCGGCGCAACTTCGTGGGATCAAAAGCAAATTATTATACCTCCCCGATGAAAACCATTGGGTATTGAGCGCGCAAAATGCACTCGTGTGGCAGCGTGAATTTTACAAATGGTTGGCGGAGACGTTGCCGGCGAGTGAGGGAGATAGAACAGGATTTTAGAGAGAGTTGATTGGGTTGATTGGGTTGAATGAGTTGCCTAGGTAGCGTGCCCGTTTAAATGGGTGTCGTTGCGTAATCAACCTAGTCAACCCATTCAACATAATCAACCCCACCGACACTACCGGGCTCCAAACAACAAGCTTCCAATCCTCACCATCCCACTCCCCTCTTCCAGCGCCACACGGTAGTCGCTGCTCATCCCCATCGAGAGCGTGGTAAACTTCGCGGATTTGTGGGTGCTGTTCGCAGTCAACACGGCATGACGATCGTAAATTTCTTTTAAGGAGCGAAACTCCTGCCTGACTTTCTCCATGTCTTCGGTGAAGGACGCCATTCCCATCAGGCCTTTTATACTAATATTGGGAGAATCATATACCACCACATTTGCAAGCTCGCTTTCTTCAAAACCAAACTTCGTTTCTTCTTTCGCGATGTAGACCTGGAGAAGGCAATCAATCACCCTGTTGTTCTTAATCGCCTGCTTGTCGATCTCTTCAAGTAGCTTGTTGCTATCAACACCATGAATGAGGTGTATGAATGGCGCGATATGTTTCACCTTATTGCTTTGAAGGTGTCCGATGAAATGCCAACGTATGTCTTTCGGTAATTGTTCGGCTTTCTCCGCCAGTTCCTGTACATAATTCTCTCCGAAGTCACGTTGACCAAGGTCGTACAACTCGCGGATCTCCTCTACCGGTTTCGTCTTCGATACGGCAACAAGGGTGGCCTTAGTAGGCTCCAACTCTTTTATGATCTGCTGGTATGCTTCTCGGTTGACTGGCATGTCTAGTTGCTCGGTTTCTTGGTTGCTTCGTATTCGATCTTGTTTTTTCCTCTGCGCCTCTTTGCCTTTGCGTGAAACCTTATTTCCCAAGTATCGCTCTACTAATCACTATTCTCTGTACCTCGCTCGTCCCTTCATAGATCTGCGTGATTTTCGCATCACGCATGAGTCGCTCAACGTGATATTCTTTAACGAAGCCATAGCCGCCATGAATCTGTACGGCCTCTACGCTGGCCCACATCGCCGTTTCGGAAGAAAAGACCTTCGCCATGGATGAACTTAACGCATAGTCTACCCCATTATCCTTCTCCCATGCCGCCTTCAGGCAAAGTAATCTTGACGCCTCGACCCGTGTGGCCATGTCCGCCAGCTTAAATGCTATAGCCTGGTGATTCATAATCTCGGTGCCGAATGCTTTGCGTGTCTTCGAGTACTCCTTCGCAAGCTCATAGGAGCCGCTGGCGATTCCCAATGCCTGCGACGCGATACCGATTCGACCACCGGCAAGAGTTTTCATCGCGAACTTGAAACCAAATCCGTCCGCTCCCACTCTATTCTCCTTAGGCACCTTTACGTCATTAAACATTACGGTATGCGTATCGCTTCCGCGAATGCCAAGCTTATTCTCTTTCGCAGCTACCACTACACCCGGCCAGTTTTTCTCTACGATGAGGGTGTTGATGCCTTTCGAACCCTTAGATGGATCCGTTTGTGCCATCACGAGATAAACTGATGCCGTGCCACCATTAGTGATCCAATTCTTCGTTCCGTTCAACAGGTAATGATCTCCCTTATCCTCTGCGGTAGTGCGTTGAGAGGTGGCGTCGCTGCCAGCCTCGGGTTCGCTAAGCATGAATGCTCCAATATATAATTCCCCGTCCTTCTTTCCTTGGGCAAGCGGTGTCAGGTATTTCTGCTTTTGTTCCTCATTCCCGTATTCCTGTAGTCCATAACAAACCAGGCTGTTATTGACGCTCATCACAACGCTAACGCTAGCATCGATCTTGCTGATTTCCTCCATCGCCAGTACGTAGCTAACCGTGTCCATGCCGGCGCCGCCGTACTTGGGGTCCACCATCATGCCCAAAAAGCCAAGTTCAGCCAGTTTCATCACCTGTTCCTTCGGAAATTTCTGGTGTTCGTCCCGTTCAATCACTCCCGGCAAACACTCGCTGCGGGCGAAGTCACGGGCTGCCTTTTGAATCATTAATTGCTCCTCATTGAGTTCGAATATCATATAGCATTATTCTTGATATGGCGCAAAGATAAGAGAAGAGCTAATAGGTGTTAGCATTGATAATTATTCGGAGCCTGAACAAAAAGACAACTACCGGGTTATTAGAGAAAAAGAGGTTCAAGTCGAGACGCAAAAGCTCAGAGAATATAAAAACCGATTCAGACGCTTTCGCTGTTTTTGGCCTAAATTTGCACCGCAATTTCACCTCACCCACTTTAGCCATAAGAAATGAAAAGAATCCACATTATTCTACTTGTCTTTATAGCAGGAGCAATTGCCGTATTGATTAGTTTTCTACAGACCACTACTACCTACGATACTGTACAAACAGCCATGGACAAACCTGGTAAGTTCGTGCACCTGATGGCACGCTGGGATAAGAGCCAGCCAATGGAATATGATGCGTTGAAAGATCCAAACTATCTTAGTTTTACGGCAATCGATACGCTCGGCAAGTCTGTAAAAGTGGTCTATCACAGCCCTAAACCGGAAAACTTCGAACTCAGCGAGCGCCTGGTTTTAAAAGGAAAATACAATGATGGTTATTTTGACTGCAAGAGTATTCAAACGAAATGCCCTTCCAAGTATAAGGACGATATGAAGGCGGCCGAAAAGAATGTACAGGCGACTACTTTGGCGGAACCTGCAAACGCGGACAATAATAAATAATAACGAGGAATGGATTACATTGGTGAGTTTCGCCTGCCTGGCCAACTAGGCCAGTTTTTTATCACGCTGTCTCTTGTAGCTTCATTGGTAGCGACGTTCGCCTACTTCAAGGCGACACGATCATCTGATCAGTCTCAAACTGGCTACTGGAAAAAACTCGCCCGCATTTCTTTCATTCTCGAGTCCTTCTCGATCATTGCCATCTTCAGCATTTTATTCTATATAATTCAGCAACACCTCTTCGAATATAAATATGCCTGGCAACACAGTAGCCGCACACTAGAATTAAAATATCTGCTCGCCTGTTTCTGGGAAGGTCAGGAAGGAAGTTTTCTCCTGTGGAGTTTTTGGCATTGCGTGCTGGGACTTATCCTGATCAGGACCGGCAGACAATGGGAGGCGCCGGTGATGACTGTTATCAGTTTCGCACAATTTTGCCTCGCCACTATGGTAGCTGGCCTTTACATCTTTGAAAGGAAACTTGGATCGACACCATTCATCCTGCTACGCGACTCGGGTGTACTTGACAATGCCCCAGCACTACATGTGAACTTCGATGTTAACCAACCATTGAAGCGAGACTACATGCTTTCCATTAAGGATGGCAATGATTTGAATCCGTTATTACAAAATTACTGGATGGTGATACATCCGCCTGTGTTGTTTCTTGGGTTCGCTTCCACCATTGTTCCTTTTGCCTTTGCTATTGCAGGTCTTTGGACTAAAAAGTTCGGCGAATGGGTGAAACCTGCGCTACCGTGGGCACTTTTCGCAACGGCTGCCCTGGGTATCGGCATCATGATGGGTGCTAAATGGGCTTATGAGTCACTTACGTTTGGGGGCTATTGGGCATGGGACCCTGTGGAGAATGCATCGCTGGTACCCTGGCTCATTCTCATAGCAGGCCTGCACACTTTGCTAATCTATAAACATACCGGGCATTCGCTGAGGGCGACATTCCTTTTTTTCATTCTCTCATTCTCCTTCATCCTCTATTCGACATTCCTGACGCGGAGTGGAGTACTGGGTGAATCATCGGTACACGCATTTACGGACCTTGGTATGAACTGGCAATTGATGGCCTTCATGTTCATCTTCATCGCACCCGCATTATTTTTCTTCTTTAAAAGATATAAGCATATCCCGTCGATCAAGAAAGAAGAGAGCACCTCCTCGCGTGAATTCTGGATGTTCATCGGCTCGCTGGTGTTTTTCCTTTCTTCGATGGTAATTATTTTCAAGACATCACTGCCCGTCCTGAACAAATTAACGACGGCCTTATATGGCATTGTCCCTATAGACATCCTGAAGAGGCAGCTGGCTGCTCCGGAGGATCCAGAATATGCGTATAACCAGATCCAGGTCTTCGTAGCGGTCATTATCGCATTATTAACTGCTGTATCGCAGTACCTCAAGTACAAGAGCACGCCTTCCCGTTTTTTCTGGAAGAAGATAGCAATACCTACTCTTGCATCGATCATCATAGGTACGCTGATTGTTGTGTTCGGTGATATCAATTATGATAAGGAAGGCGTGGGCTTCCTTGGCGCAATATGGCTCGCTGTCATTTGCAGCGTCTATACGATCATCGCTAACGCATCTTACATCTGGCTCGGGCTGAAAGGCAACCTGAAAATATCTGGTGGTTCGATTTCCCATTTCGGCTTTGGTCTTGTGTTACTGGGCATCCTGTTATCTTCTGCTAAGAAAGAAATACTGTCTCACAACATTGGAGGCATACCTATCGATTTCGGTACCGAGAGCAAGGAGAAGACCGGGGAGAATCTAACCCTGGTAAAAGGCCTGCCGATGAAGATGGGTAAATTCGACGTGACCTATGTACGAGATTCTGCCCATCCCAAGAAACAGCAATGGTATTTCCAAATACACTTCAAGAGTCGTACGGATAACGAGGAGTTCACCCTATGGCCCAATGCATTTGTCAACTATAAGGGTAATGAAGGCCTGATGGCAAACCCGGACTCAAGACACTATCTGGATCACGACGTGTTCACATATATCTCGGCTCTTCCTAACCCCGAGAAAAACAAGGATACGGCCTCGTTCCGCGACGTGCCGATGAAAGAAGGAGACAGCCTGTTTTACTCGAGAGGCTATGTGACATTGGAAAAATTGGTGACACGGGATAACATTCCATTCGAAGGTTTTGAGCCGGGCGACAAGGCCACAGTGGCTACTCTTAAAGTTCATTCCTTCAATAAGACCACCTATACCTCGGAGCCCCTTTTGATTGAAAGGAAGGGCAACCGGTTTGCACAGCCCGATACCATTATGTCTGAGAGCATTGTGCTTCGTGTGGGCGACGTTGTGGACGGAAGGGCGAATATTGGAATCAAGGAATCAAATGCCGTTCTCGAGTACGTAACCCTCAAGGCATACAAGTTTCCTTATATCAACGTTCTCTGGTGGGGTATTGTTATCACCGCCCTTGGCATCCTTATGAGTATGGTGAGGCGCATACGCCTGAATCTCAAGGATAAGGACTAAATTTCACACTTTGGAAACAGCGTCCTCATAGGATTTGTTGTCCTGTTAAGGTATTTTTGTGCGTTAATGTTCACCAGTCCTCGTTCATACCACCCCATAGTCAGCCTGGTCCAAGCCCTGTTTCTGTTCCTGGCCCTGTTCCTGTTACTATCAAGCAGTGTTGCCGCCCAGGAAATCGGACCCACCCAACCAACTGATTCAATCCCCACTACCCCAATGCCATCTTATGCGGAACGCGCGAGGAAATGGGGGCCCAACGATACTATCCTTGTAGGCGCAATCTGGTTTCAACAGGAAATGCTTCCGTATAAGGAGGAGTCGATGGTTTGGGTATCGAAACTTACGGGTAAGAAGCTCGAGAAGTATATGGAAGAGTGGACACGCCTTCGCAACGCAGTGTATAAGACCTATCCCTATGCGAGGACAGCAGGATATACGATAAATGACATCACCGCAAAGATGGCTACCCTTTCGAAGAAAGAGCGAAAGGAATATATAAAGACCCGCGAGAAGGAACTCAAGAAACAATTTACTGATCCGCTCTCGAATCTTTCGGTTTACCAGGGCCGGGTGCTTATGAAACTGATCAACCGCGAAACAGGAAACAATTGCTATGAAATAATAAAGGAATATAAGGGTGGTCTCAACGCCCGCATGTACCAGACGGTGGCGTTCTTCTTTGGAAGCAGCCTGAAGCAGAAATGGGATATTACTGACAAGACCGATCGCCAGATCGAGAATTTTGTGAAGGAGATCGATGGAATGTGGTATGGCAATCATTATCGGAAATGATTTCTTATTCAACCCACCCACTAACCCATTGGGTATAAATTAAGCCATGAGTAAGGAAAATCAATTAACACACGTTAGGTTATTTTCGACCGCCTGCGCCGACCAGGATGAATCAACTAATCAACCAGTCACCCCATCAACCAAGCAACCAAACTCCTAACTTGCATTAATGAAACTCGACATTCTCGCCATTGGCGTCCATCCCGATGATGTTGAACTTGGCTGCTCCGGCACACTTATCAATGAAATAAAAAGGGGAAAGAAAGTAGGTATCGTGGACCTAACACAAGGTGAATTAGGAACCAGGGGGACCATCGATACGCGCTATAAAGAGTCAGCAAAAGCAGCGGAGATCATTGGCGTGTCAATCAGGGAAAACCTGAAGATGCGTGATGGATTTTTCAGGAACGACGAGGCGCACCAGATCCAATTGATAGAGACCATTCGCAAATACCAACCGGAGGTCATCATCGGCAACATATTAAGCGATCGTCACCCCGATCACGGTCGTGCTGGACATCTCATCAGTGACGCTTGTTTTCTCTCGGGGCTTTCAAAGATTGACACCAAAGATAAGAGCGGTATGGTGCAGCAAAAATGGAGACCCAAGTATTTTCTTCAGTATATGCAGGATTGGTATCATGAACCAGACCTCCTGATCGACATCAGCGAAGTATTCGAACAAAGAATGAAGTCGATTGAGGCGTATTCAACCCAATTTTATTCGGGAGGGACAGAAACTGGCGAACCTCAGACATATATTTCAACGCCCGACTTTCTCGAAAGTGTTATAGCCCGGGCTCGCATGCTTGGGAAGCGCATTGGGGTTAAATTTGCCGAAGGTTTTATCACTGAGAAAAAAATTGGCATCCGCAATCTTGATGCACTTATTCAAATAGAAACTTAAGCGTTTTGTTGTTGACTATCTAGTCCTTAAGTATCATGGCATTGTCATGAAATCTTCGTGTGAGTATTAACAAACGGCATGCTATTTTCTCGGTAAGTTACGCTACCTTTGCACTCATTATCAACTCAGTTATTTATGTCTAGTCCAAAATTTCCGAAAACCCAAAAACCTTTTCATGGCGAGTTAAAGAAAAGGATTGCCGATTACTTCACTCAGAAGGGAAAAGCACCAACCGGAAACTTTAAACTCCACTTCAAAGCGATATTACTTGTTTCGGCACTTTTGGCCGTTTATACACACCTTGTATTCTTTACTCCCGCAACCTTCCTCGCGATCGTTGAATGTGCCTTATTAGGTTGTCTCGCGGCAGCAATAGGGTTTAATGTAATGCATGATGGCGCGCACGGCAGTTTTAGTAAGTATAAGTGGATCAATAACCTTGCTTCAAACATGGCGAATTTTCTTGGAGCTAGCCAATACATGTGGAAAACGAAACATAACGTTATTCATCATACGTATACAAATATTCATGGAGTAGACGATGATATCGAAGCGCGCCCATTGCTTCGTCTTTGTGATGATCAGGCACACTATAAAATTCACAAATACCAGCACTTTTATTTCTGGGCTGCTTACTCACTACTTTATATCTATTGGATCTTTGTTTCCGATTATAAAAAATATTTCACTCATCGCATCGGGTCAACGCCATTGCGTAAGATGACTCTTGGCGAGCATTTTTCTTTTTGGTTTTATAAAGCAGCGCACGCTTTCATATTCGTAGCATTACCTATATACATGGTCGGGTTCACGCCATGGTTGATTGGTTTTCTCAGTATGGGTCTCGTTGCAGGATTTGTATTAAGCATAGTGTTTCAACTTGCCCATACCGTAGAGCACACTCATTGGCCTCATGCTGATGAGGAGACTAACAAGATGGAAGACGAGTGGGCGATTCACCAGATTAAGACGACTGCGAACTTCGCTACAAAGAATAAGTTGGTAAGCTGGCTCGTTGGTGGCTTGAATTTCCAGGTAGAGCACCACTTGTTCCCTAAGATTTCCCATATACATTACCCTGCTATCAGCAAGATCATCAAGAATGCGTGTGAAGAGTATGGAATTCAGTATATCGAATACAGCCGTGTACGGTATGCCGTTGCTTCCCACGTAGCCTTTCTTCGCCAGATGGGGCAGAGAAACCATGCTTAATTCGATTGTTTAAAATATTTCAAGGGAATCGGTAAACACCGGTTCCTTTTTTCATTTTAAACCACACCTAGTAGGGCTGGATACATTGTGATTATCTCTTTCCTAGTTTACTTATTTTTGCATCTCAAATATTTAGCATGCCTAAAATAAAAGTGGGGTTAGTGCAAATGAGTTGTACGGCCAATAAAGAGGACAATCTGAAAAAAGCCATAGCCAAGGTTAAGGAGGCTGCGGCCGATGGAGCACAGATCATTTGCCTACAGGAATTATTCACTTCATTATATTTCTGTGACGTGGAGGAGTATGACAACTTCAAACTCGCAGAACCTGTACCCGGACCTTCAAGCGAGGCTATGAGCAGGACCGCGAAGGAGCTAGGAGTCGTGATCATCGCTTCGCTATTCGAAAAGAGAACCGAAGGAATATATCATAATACCACTGCCGTGCTCGATGCAGACGGAACCTATCTTGGGAAGTACAGGAAGATGCATATTCCTGATGATCCATCCTACTATGAAAAATTTTACTTCACACCGGGTGATCTTGGCTATAAAGTCTTCAAGACGAAGTTTGCCACGATTGGAGTTTTGATATGCTGGGATCAATGGTACCCCGAGGCTGCGAGGATCACATCGCTTATGGGCGCCGAGATCCTCTTTTATCCTACTGCAATTGGATGGCATCATACGCAGGATGATGAGACGAATTCAGAGCAATATAATGCCTGGCAGACTATTCAACGCAGTCATGCGGTGGCCAATGGCCTCCACGTAGTTAGTGTAAACCGCGTGGGACTCGAGCAAAATGGTGATATGAAGTTCTGGGGTGGCTCATTCGTGGCCAATCCTCTTGGGACACTCATCTATAAAGCTTCGCACGATAAAGAGGAAGTAAAAGTTGTTGAAATCGATACATCGAAGACGGATAGTTACAGGACTCATTGGCCATTCCTGCGCGACAGGAGGATAGATTCCTATCAGCCGATCACTAAGCGATTCATCGACCAGGAATGAACTAAGGAGGAATCGGGAATTGGGAATTAGGAATCGGTTCGAAAATTCGTAAGGGATTTTTGGACTGAGGCCAGTGATCTCGAAAGCCGGTCGACCTCTCAAACTTTTTTATTTAAGTCAATCATAATTTACCCGTGAGCGAACTTTCAACAAACAAGCATGCTGGTGTGGCCGGTAAAGAATTATTCAATGGAAAGACTCCCAAAGAACTAGGGTATTACTTCCCTGCAGAATTCGACCAGCATGTTGCGACCTGGCTTAGCTGGCCACATAAGGAAGCGAGTTGGCCCGGCAAGATCGATTCGATCTACCCTCCCTATGCAAGGTTTGTAAGAGAATTGACAAAAGGCGAACTGGTTCGCATCAACGTCGCCGATGAGGCCATGAAGAAATTCGCGATCGGTCATCTCCAGGTCGCGGGTGTGGATCTCTCTAGGGTGGAGTTCTTCTTACATCCGACAAATGACGCATGGTGTCGCGATCATGGTCCGGCCTTCCTGGTCAACCCACATGCGGAGAATAAGAAAGTGATAGTCGATTGGGGCTACAATGCCTGGGGAAATAAATATCCGCCTTTCGACCTTGACGATGTAATACCCACACTGATAGGAAAACATTTTAATTTACCCGTATTTCACCCCGGCATCGTAATGGAAGGAGGCTCGGTAGAATTCAACGGGCAGGGGACTTTGATGACCTCGACTGCCTGCCTGCTGAATCAAAACCGTAACCCACATCTCGATAAGGGTCAGATTGAAGAATTCCTGGTCAACTATTACGGAATAGAACAGGTGCTTTGGGTAGATGAAGGCATCGTGGGAGATGATACGGATGGCCATATCGATGATACCGTTCGATTCGTGAACGACGACACAGTGATAGCCGTAGTCGAGGAGAATAAAGGTGATGAAAACTTTGAGATACTCCAACATAACCTCGAGCAGCTTAAGCGAATGAGATTGCTCAATGGCAAGCAGCTTAATATTGTGGAGTTGCCAATGCCTGACCCGGTAATCTGGGAGGATCAGCGTTTGCCGGCGGCATACGCGAATTTCTATATTGCCAATCATTCAGTCATCGTGCCGACATTCAGGAGCGATAAAGATGAAAAGGCTCTTCGTATCGTTGAGACTTGTTTTCCCCACCGAAAGGTTGTCGGCATTGACTCCACCGATATCATCTGGGGCCTGGGAAGTTTCCATTGCCTTAGCCAGCAGGAGCCGGCGGTTGAATAAGCCACGGTCTAAAGTCCCTTCAATCGCGGCACCGGTTTAATACATTTTTTTGCCACATAGGCACATAGGTACACAGGTGAGCACATAGGTAAATATCATAATACTATGTGTTAGTCTATGTATCTATGTGCCTATGTGGCAAAAAACACTTTAAATTGAAC
>JACMKU010000182.1 GCA_014379965.1 Chitinophagaceae bacterium | reverse complement strand
TTAATTTAGGAAAAAATACTGGATTTTTAAGGCGGTAGCCGGGTGGGGGGGGGCGGGTTTCGGGAGGCGGGAGACGGGTGGCGGGAGACGGGAGGCGGGAGACGGGTGGCGGGAGACGGGAGGCGGGAGACGGGAGGCGGGAGACGGGAGGGGGGATACTAAATGTTGGACTCTTTAATTCTGGATTGCTCGATTTGTCACGGTACTTTTTGAAGATGGCCTCCTTCCAGTTATCCTGAATCTAGCATCCAGTCTCCATCTCCCGTCTCCCGTCTCCCGCCTCCAGTCTCCCGTCTCCCCACGAAAAAAAAGCGCCCGCCGAGGCGGACGCTTTTTCTATAAAGTTTGTTGAACTAGAAAATTAGTTAGTAGTGGTAGTTCCTGCGCCACCATCGAGGTCAAACAACACAGAGAAACGAAGTGTGTTTGACAAAGGGTTGCGGCTTACACCACTTCCTGAAGGAAGGAGGTAAGAGAAATTTATACCGAAGATGTTGTACTTGATACCAAGACCTGCTGTAAAATAGCGACGGTTACCTTTCGTTTCATCTTCCCAGAAATATCCAGCACGAAGTGCAAACTGGTTGTTATACCAATATTCAGCACCTGCAGAGATTTGGAATTCCTTCAGCTCTTCGCTGAAACCATTGGGAGCATCGCCAAAAGAACTGAACCAGCTACCCACAACGCTTTTCTTCCTGTACTCAGAGATCGCATTAGGATCGCTGAGATCAGTAGGAGGCGTAGGGACAAGTAGCTTGTTGATATCGAGACCGAATGTGATCTTATTCTGGTCGTTGAAATTCTTAGTCCATGTAGTTCCAAGTCCAAGGTTAGCCGGGATGAAATCCTTCATATCAGCATTGTCTGTATAAGAAACCTTAGAACCGAGGTTAGTCATCGTTGCGCCAAAAGCCCAACCATTGCCACCTGCATTCTTCGCGTCATAGTAGAAACCGATATCGCCTGCAACTGCGCTACCAACTTTGTATGTTGTGCTTCCGCTTGTTACACCACCGCCTGTAAGATTTGAATTGATATACCTAAGCGCTACACCAATACCTACACGGTCTGTAAGTTTACGTGAATAACCTAGGTCAACACTAAACTCTCTTGGTTTAGCAGCACCCCAGTCGTTACCGATTGCATCAGTAAACTGGATATTACCAAGACTAAAATAACGGAGGGAAACATTAAGGGCCTGGGTCTCATCAAATTTGTAGTAGCCTGCGAGGGAAGCGAGGTAAACATCGTTTACCAAATCCTTCAACCAGGGAGTGTATGTTGCAGCGATACCGCCTTTAGATTCGTTGAAAGCCACTTTACCAATATTCCAGAAACCTGAGCTGGCATCCGGTGTCGTAGCGACGCCGATGTCACCCATACCACCTGACCGGGCATCTGGAGAAATACGTAAGAAGGGGACTGCGGTAGTAACGACATTTATTTCATCAACCTGAGCCTGTACACCAGACGACAAGCCGCAAAAAAGCAAGAATCCGGCAGTTAGTTTTAAAGCAGATGATCTCATTAGAAATTGTTTAAGTATTGGTTGTAAATATATAAGAGTTTTGGTAAAAGGAGCGGCTAAAATATTGAATTTTACCGGAAACTAAAAAATGACGAGTTTTTCAATTTTCTCTTTTTTAAGTTTACCGGGAGCCGTTACGGAAAGCTTATAAAGGTATACACCTCTGCCTATTTTATCACCGTATTCGTCTCTACCATCCCATTCCAGTTCACTTGAACGATTACCCCCAGTATTTATTGTCTTTTGAATTGTTTTTATTACCCTTCCACTGACCGTGAATATCTGTATCCTCACTTGTAGGTCCTGACCCGGTTTATTATGCTCAAACCAGAACTGTGTTTTCGAAGTGAAAGGATTAGGATAATTCAACACATGTGTGAGACCCAATTCCTCATCCTTGGCGACCGTAAAATCGAGCAATACCTCGTTGGAATTATTGAGCACGTCCCATGCCTTAATCTTCAACGTATGCACCCCTGGCTCCAGTTCCGGCAACTGGAAACGCACCACTCCCTGCTGGTAACTGTCGAGGTCGCCCTGGTAGAAGTCATTTAGGATATAAAACTTGCGATTATCATCATCCAGGGTTGCGACGATATCATGACCTATGCCTGTTCCCACTGTGTTAATACCGGAGGAGTCCGAAAGCTTTATGATTAGCACCGGGTTCTCGTTGGACAATCCTCCATTGACAAAGCTTTCGTCGTTGAGGTAAGCCTTTATCGCGGGACCTTCCGTATCGCCGTCGATACTGTTGCCCACGCCACCGATCACGAGGTTAGTGAAATGCCCGTTACCATCCTGCGAGCCATTCTCTGCATAAAGGCTGACTTTGCCATTGCCATACTGGTAGTTGATGTCTTTCGGCACCTTGAATGAAAAAGTAAAACGGCCATTCGTCACGCTTGCCTTCCCTTTAAAAAGCACTTTCGTCTGGGAGGTAAAATTCGCGGGAGAACTCGTAGGATCGTTGGCAAGGGTTGTGATGAGTTGCGGCTTATCGAAGACTGCCGGGTATACATTTCCATTGAATCCTGACAAAAGATTTCCCTGCACATCCGTCACTTCTCCTTCTATCGTTACTCTCTCTTTGGAACTTAGCGTATCGGCCTGGGTAGCCGGTATTCCATTTACTTTGGTAGCCCGAACTTTCATCATAGGATAAGCAATGGTAGTCGCCGGATCTCCCAGGAGTGTAAACTTTCGGTTGTTGATGACGTCCGCGGATGTCTGGTAAGTAAAATTCTTCGCATCCATCATTGCTTCACCGAGGCTCCGATACTTACCATTCGCATCTGGTTGTAGTGCGAATTGCAGGTAGTTATTATTCATGATCCGATTGCTGAAAGCGAAGACCACGCGAGTGGTTGTCATCAAGGCGATGGCACCAGTCCTGGGTCGTAGCAGGATGTTCTCCCCGATAGAGTTGATTTGCGGTATGTCATAAGGTGCAAAATCGCAGGTCGCTGTGATGAACAATGGTAGCCTGTTTGGATTATTCCAATTATTCACGATCTCCTGGTCGAGTATCGTTTCATCGGCCAGTCTCCTCGGTCCCCCATGACCCGTATAGTTCCATATCAATGTGCCATTGTACACCTGGTTGTTGATAGCCTGGTTCGCTTCGGGGTATCGACTGCCACCCGAGCCGCTCTCCTGGTTAAATGCATCAAGGTAGATCTTGACCTGGTTGAATACAGGCGCTACATTATTCGCGGTAGTTGTAATGATCTCCGCATCTTGCAAATGCAGGTTCTGATCCTCATCATCTGCGATGAATGTGAGATAATTTCTCCATGGGCCAAGGCTCTGCGAAGCATAGTATGTCTCTGTCTTATCCACGAAGTTCTTAGCCTCCTCTGCATTCTTCGCCGGCACGCGTCCGATACCGATGTCTAGATAGTTTATTATTGCCCCGGAATTGATGTCTTCATTATTATCGAGGAAACCATAGTAATCATCGGATGCATATGTCGAAAGAGGGTCCAGCGAAAGATCGTTTTCCCACGCCGGGACGAAGTTTGTATTGTTTACCAACCTGTCTTTATAATCATAGGATGCATCACCAAATAGCAACAGGTATTTTAATTTATCCGAAGGCGTGTTGCTATACTTGTCGTGATACATTTTTACAAAATCCCTCATCGAAGTTGGATCGGGACTTCCGCTTCCAAATTCATTGAACACCTGTTGGGTAGTTACAACTAGCGAACGAAGACCATTACGTTGTTCGTGAAAACCTGCGAGCCGTTGTGCCTGCACAAGAAAAGGAGGATGGACGATGATGATGTAATCTTTCGGAGAAGAGTTATGCAGATTTTGATTCGCTACTGCACCCGCCGCAACCGGCACTGGCAGATTACTAGGGTTGAAGGCTACGTATTCGCGTAACCGGCTTCCGTCGTTGGTGAATCGCAATTGCGTACCCGCCAGTGTAGACTGCATTCTTAACGGGGTCAGTGGGTCCGTCACTTCCCATACCTGGGTTGTCGCGGTGGCATTAGCCAGCACGAACTCTATCATACTATTGCCTACGCTTGGCCAATCCCGAAAAAGCAGCTGACTTCCTGTAGGCACCGCAAGGTTTCTCCGAGCAAAGACCTCGAACCAATTGAGCCAGCCCTGGGCGTTGAAACTACCGGGTTGGAAAGTGTACCCGATTGTAAGGCTGCCTGTTGGAGCGGCAGTACCGAGTAGGCTGGTGACTGACTGAGCGAAAAGATCATATTGACCTGTACCCGTGGGGGGTATGACCAGCAGGCCTGTGACGGCATTATTGACGCGTAATTCGAAGCGGCTGGCCGCGCCGGCCGACCTCGCTACGGCATTGGTCTGGATTAACAGCGGTGAGCCGGTCTGGATATCCGGAACGTTGACACTAAAACTCCTGGACAGAGATCTTCCCGGCAGGTCTGACAGTTCCTCCCCATACCACTGCTTGCCGCTGGTCAGGAAGTTGACGGTATCCAGTTCATGGAACCATCGGTCGGAAAAGCTGTTGATCAAAACACTTGCGGATGAGCCTGGCGTTGCATTCAAGACCCGTTTACCGCCGCCTCCTACATTCAGGAAATAGTATGATTTTTCGCTATAGATGTTTTTTTGATGGGAAAAGCGCTGATTGGCGGAGTCTTTGTTCCATTTGTCCGGACCAGTCGCGTAGAATAAAATGTAGTCGCTGCCGTTTATGAGACCATCGCCGCCATCGAAAACGGAAATAGCGTTTTCGTGGAGGTCATCTATATAAAGTCCGTTATTGGCTTCGGCGAGCATTTGTCCTCCATTCCCATACAATCGTATGGTCGTGGAAGACAGGCTGGAGGTGTTGATACCAAGTGTGTTTAATAGGCTGACATCGATCCTGTGAACACCCGGTTCTTTGACCGAAATTTTATACCATGCGCCGGAGGCGAGTACTGATTGTGGACTATAGTTACGCTGTGCTGTGGAAGCAACTGCCAAAAACAGCATCAAACCCTTAACCATCATCAGTTTTCGCAGCAGCATAGGAGCAAAAATCAGGTTTCTTGTTGAGAGCATCAAAAACTATCTCTTTTTGCCTTGTTGATAACGAATGGAATCGGCCTCCAGTGCAGCATTCGCCGAATTGTCCGCAGTAGTTACACGAGCCAAAAAAAGTATTTGTGCTAAAAGACTTTTTACTTAAAGTATCTATATTCGCATACTCCGGTTATTAAATCTGTTCCCGGGTGCAATATTTTTACCAAAACCGGCGTTAATTTTATTCCAATTCATAGGTTTATGCTAAAAACAATGAGAGTGAAAAACTTAGTAATCCTTTTATCCGCCGTGGTGCTGCTTGCATCGTGTAAAGGCAAGGGCCTTTTTGGCAAGAAAAAGAACGAGAAATCTGATGTCACGGGATGGAATTACAATGACAAGAACATGGGTGGCTATCAGATAGCCAAAGCCAAAGATCAGGGCAGTGGTCCGGGTCTTGTTTTTGTTCAGGGTGGTACCTTCACGATGGGTCAGACCGAGGAAGATGTAATGGCAGACTGGAATAATATTCCCCGCCGCGTATCTGTCCCTTCTTTTTATATCGATCGTACGGAAGTAGCCAACGTGCACTACCGCGAGTACCTGTTCTGGCTACAGAAGGTGTTCGATCCAACCGATCCGATGAATGTTCCTATTATTGAAGGAGCGCTCCCCGACACACTCGTATGGAGAAGTGAGCTTAGCTACAACGAGCCGCTCGTTGAGTTCTACTTCCGTCACCCGGGCTTCAACTACTACCCTGTGGTAGGCGTTACCTGGAGGCAAGCCAACGACTTTGCGCTTTGGAGAAGTGACAGGGTAAACGAAGGTATCCTACTTCAGAAGGGCTACATCAACAAGCAGGGTTTACAAGGCCAGCAGGGTAGCAACAACTTTACTACAAAGTCATACTTACTCGATCTATATCAGACAGCACCTGGCAAGGGAGCTACGTCTAAGAAGAATCCATTGAAAACTCCTCAAGGTCAACCCCGTACAAGGGTTTCTATGGAAGATGGATTGCTTCTCCCCGATTACCGCCTTCCTTTCGAGGCTGAGTGGGAATATGCTGCATATGGTCTGATCGATCAGAACCCACGTCCTAGCCGTAAGGAAGGAAAGCGTGGTGAAGAGTTACAATCAAACAAACAGATCTATCCATGGTCACAGAATGTGAATGGACTTCGTGATACACGTCATGGTACATGGCAGGGTCAGTTCCTCGCCAACTTCAAAAGAGGTTCTGGTGACAACGCCGGTGTGGCCGGTGGTTTGAACGACCGTGCATTCTATACAGCTGAAGTGAAATCTTTCTATCCGAATGGTTTCGGTATATATAACATGGCGGGTAACGTAAGCGAGTGGGTACAAGACGTATTCAGGCCGCTTTCTACACTTGACTTTGATGATAATCCTGCACCTATGCGTGGTAACGTATATATGAAATTATATAAGGACCCAACAACTGGTGAAGCACAGATCAACGATACTACAGGCCGCGTGAAGATGGTACAGGTGACAGATGCTGAAAGCAAGAATCGCCGTAACTATCAGCGTGGTAACGTAATCAACTATCTTGATGGTGACACTGCGTCGCAAGCAAGCTATGGATATGGAATTACAACCTTGATCAGCGATAAGTCAAGAGTATATAAAGGTGGTAGCTGGAACGACCGTGCTTATTGGCTCAGCCCTGGTACTCGCCGTTTCCTCGAGGAAGATCAAGCCCTCAGCACCCTTGGATTCCGTTGTGCTATGGATCGTATGGGTAGCCCAGAAGGTAATGGACGTAAAGTAGGTCAGCAATTCCCTACAAAGAGACAAAGACGTTAATCATCGATTAATAAAAAATTTAAACCCCAACTTATTGTTGGGGTTTTTTATTGACCGCAGCTATAATTTTGCACCATGCAGATAGAAGCGCTTTATGAAGTTTATCAACAGTACCCATCGGTGCAAACTGATACAAGGAAACTGAAGAAGGATGATCTCTTCTTTGCGCTTAAGGGCGATAACTTCAATGGCAACAAGTTTGCCCGCCAGGCGATAGAGGCTGGGGCGGCCTATGCCGTGATAGATGAAAAGGAATACGAAATTCCGGGAAAGACGATATTGACAGACGATGTACTCTCATCACTCCAGCAATTAGCAAGGCATCACCGCCAGCAATTCACGATACCATTCCTCGCGATCACTGGCAGCAATGGGAAGACCACTACGAAGGAACTTATCCATGCTGTGCTGTCCACGACTTTCAGGACGTATACGACCGAGGGCAATCTCAATAATCATATTGGAATACCGCTAACGCTGTTGAAGGTGAAGAAGGATGCGGAAATAGCTGTGATAGAAATGGGCGCCAACCATATTGGGGAGATTGCGAGCTACTGTCAATATGCGCTCCCGACCCATGGATTGATCACCAACTGCGGCAAAGCGCATCTAGAAGGATTTGGAAGCATTGAAGGAGTTAAAAAAGGAAAGGGCGAATTGTTTGACCACTTGCGTACGCTCACGCATGGTTTTGCTTTTGTGATGTGGGACTATGATTATCTCCATGAGATGAGCAAGGGCATCAGTGGGGTGATTAAGTACGGGACTAATGAGGAAGCGCATCTTATCGGTGAAGTGAAAGAGAGCGAACCATTCCTGGAGGTCAACATCAGGCAAGGCCTCGACAACGGCAGCATAAAGACACAACTCGTCGGCGATTATAACCTTCCAAATGTATTGGCGGCAGTGACGGTGGGAAAGAACTTTAAGGTGTCCGAAGAAAAGATCCGGACGGCCATTGAGACTTACGCACCATCAAATAGCCGCTCACAACTGGTAATAAACGGAACGAATAAGATCATACTCGATGCATATAATGCAAATCCAAGTAGTATGCGACTCGCAATCGAGAATCTCGCGAAGATGAGCGACAATAGCAAAGTGCTTATTCTCGGAGCAATGGCTGAACTTGGGGAAGAAAGCCTGAATGAGCACAAGGCGATCGTGGATCTCATTGGTAAATATCAATGGAAACACGTCGCACTCGTTGGCGGCGACTTCCTAAAAATCAAACATTCCTTCCTCTCCTTTGAAAATGCCAGCGCTGCAAAAGAGTGGTGGCAGCAACAACATTTTGAAAACACTCAGATGTTGGTGAAGGGAAGTAGGAGTATGGGGATGGAGAAAGTGGTGGGTTGATTACGTTTAACGGAAGAACGTTTAACGTTTAAGGGTTTAACGTTTAACGTTCTTTACCTCGAAGTTTCATTCGTTAGAGCGCCTGTTGGAATTAGAAGGAGAAGATCGCGAATCAGAACGTTAAACGTTAAACCCTTAAACGTTAAACGCAAAAAACACAAACTTGGAAATCGCCGCCTACCTCACCGCCATCCTCATCGGCCTCTCGCTCGGCATGGTCGGCAGCGGAGGATCTATACTTACTGTACCTGTGCTTGTATATCTGCTACATTTCAATCCACTGCTGGCGACGACGAGCTCGCTGTTTATAGTAGGAGTAACAAGTTTAGTGGGTGGAATACGCGCATATAGCAGGAGACAGGTTGACTTCAAGGCCGTCACCGAGTTCGGAATACCTTCCATCTTTTCCATTTTTGTAACCCGGCACTATGTACTACCGGCACTGCCCGATCATTTTTTTACCGTTGGGCAGATGGAAATATCAAAGGAAATATTCCTGATGGTGGTGTTTGCTTTGTTGATGCTGGCCGCTTCTTTCACCATGATACGCAGTCATGAACCACCTGCTGTTTCGACGAGACAGGACAGGCACAAGAAAGCCCTACCATTAGTTTTCCTGGGACTTTGCATCGGTGTAGTCACGGGTTTGCTTGGCGCCGGTGGCGGATTTCTCATTATACCTGCACTTGTATTATTCCTTAAACTACCGATGAAAACTGCAGTAGGGACCTCCCTCCTGCTCATCGCCATCAATTCTGGATTTGGATTTCTATTTAGTTTAAAACAATTTGAATATGATTGGCCGGTTCTCCTCACATTCACTGCACTTGCCATCGCTGGTATATTTATTGGGGGAAAACTGGCAGAAAAAATTCCGAGTGCATTGTTGAAGAAAGGCTTCGGATGGTTTGTACTGGTGATGGCTATCTTTATTATCATTAAAGAGCTCATTTTAAATTGACACTTCCATGCAAATGATAGAATGGCTAAGGCAACCATGGCCTTGGTACGTATCGGGCCCATTGATCGGTCTCATGGTGCCTCTACTGCTCATACTCGGAAACAGGTCGTTTGGCGTCTCCTCATCTCTGAGGCATATTTGCGCGGCGTGCATGCCATCGAGGATTCCATTCTTTACTTACGAATGGAAGAAAGAGATGTGGAATCTATTTTTCGTGTTCGGAATTTTTCTCGGCGGCCTGGTTGTGTATCTATTCATGAGTAATCCGAATACCATCACCGTCGATCCCCGTCTCGTTAATGAACTTCAGCAGTACGGCATTAGCGACTTCACTGGCCTCGTTCCAAATGATATCTTCAATTGGCAAAGCCTTTTTACTTTCAAAGGAATAATCATGATGGTTGGTGGGGGCTTGCTCGTAGGCTTTGGTACCCGTTATGCCGGTGGATGTACTTCCGGTCACGCTGTCATGGGCATCTCTACCCTTCAATGGCCCTCTGTTATCGCCACAATTTGTTTTATGGCCGGCGGCTTCCTGGTGGCAAATTTTGTTCTTCCCGCAATTCTTAAACTATGACCGAGTCATCGCATGCGCCAATTAATAAACCTGTCTCGAAGTACAACACAGACTTCGAGGTTCGCTCTCTAGATATGGCTGGTGACGAACCCGCGACGAAGTATCCTGGTTGGTACAATCTCACCTACCTGGTCACTGGTTTGTTTTTCGGAATCATTCTCGTGAAATCGGAAGTCGTTTCCTGGTTTCGCATACAGGAAATGTTCCGGCTGCAGAGTTTCCACATGTATGGCGTTATAGGCTCTGCAATCGCAGTTGGGATGGTATCAGTATGGATCATAAAGAAATTCAGGATAAAGTCGATCTATGGAGAAACCATTGTCTTCATTCCCCGAAAATTCAATAAAGGAAATATCTATGGTGGTCTCATGTTCGGTTTTGGTTGGGCAATTACTGGAGCCTGCCCCGGTCCGTTGTTCGCACAAATAGGTAATGGAGCCACGGTCATAATCGTCACACTGCTGAGCGCTATTGCCGGAACTTGGATATATGGCCGAATGCGTGATCACCTTCCCCATTGACCTTAATTTCCCTTTTAACTATAATACGCCGACCTTTGCATTCTAAAGGATCAATCAATTTCAAGAATGGCGGAAAAGAAAGTAAATCGAGGTTACGTGTCCTCGGCAATGGGCTGTAGATGTCCCCGCTGTCGGGAGGGAAAGCTATTTCAAAATCCCGTCAGCATTAGTATGAAGAAAAACATGTTGATGAACAAGAACTGCCCTGTCTGTGGTCAGCCGACAGAAATTGAAGTTGGATTCTACTATGGCACTAGTTATGTCAGTTACGCATTAACGGTTGGGATGAGTATCGTCAGTCTCGCTTTCTGGTGGTTGACAATTGGGCTTTCTACCGACGACAATCGTTTCTTCTATTGGATAGGAGTTAATGCAGTTCTGCTACTTTGTCTTCAACCGTGGTTGATGCGTGTTTCCCGGAGCTTGTGGATATCCTGGTTTGTACGATTCGATCCTGACTGGAGAGACCATCAACCTGAAGATGTTTCCGAGCGGATGAATTCTGATCAGGCGCACAATTGGTAACCTCATTTCCGTCTATCAAAAACCAGCGCCCTGGTGCGTGTCCTCACGCACCAGTCCTAAGAAAAACTCTTGCTGTAAATTATCGATATAATTTAGAAGGGACGCTCCATGTTTGCCGCCTTCATAGACATCCGCGATTCCGTAAACGTCTTTCATAAACTTGCCGTCTCATCTCTTTGTTGGAAAGAAAATCTCGGAAGACGATAATCCCTCGGATATGGCCTTCAACTTTATGCCAGTCGATGTTTTCCCAGGTCTCAATACAACAAGACTAAGCCCATTATATGCTTTTCGTTTATTTCCCTTAAAAGATTCCAGGCTTGACTGCGAACCGTTGTCGACTCCCGCGATTGTCGCTCCTTCAACATCAAACTGAATCAAATTGTCTGCGTTTGGGACAACATCTCCTTTGTTATCGACGATACTTACGCGAACAAAGATCAGATCATCTGGTCCCGTAGTGAAATTATCTTGCTTTAATATAATCTTCACGGGCGCACTGGTCGTCCTCGTCACTCTCGTTAACCTCTCAACACCTTTCTCCCACGATACCGCTTTTAGTTCCCCCGGCTCGAATGGCAATCGCCACATTACATGGAGCTCATCACCTGACTTTCTCTTCCGCCCGTAGGATTTTCCATTGAGGAACAACTCAACTTCATCGGCCTGGTTATAATACACCCAAACATCTACTTCATCGCCGCGCTTCCAATTCCAATGGGGAAACATATGAAGAACCGGTTTCTGAGTCCAGGCGCTCTGGTACATATGGTATACATCCTTTGGAAAACCGGCCAGGTCGATGATTCCGAAATACGAACTACGAGCCGGCCACGGGTAAGGTGTCGGTTCGCCAATGTAATCGAAGCCTGTCCATATGTACATCCCCGATATATGATCGTACTTTTCAAATTCCCTGAGTGTTTCCTCATGTGTGCTTCCCCAGGGTGCAGAACAGTTATCATAGGCGGAACATGTCAGGTCATGATTTGCATTCTGCACGGGTACATCCCATCGCGTCGGCCAGCGACGTATGCTATCACTTGGCATATCATAATGCCCGCGTGTAGTTAGAGAAGAGACCGACTCCGTAACTATGAATGGCTGGCGAGGCCAGCGATAGAATACACTGTCCCAGCTATTATGATTGTAGTTGTAACCGATCATGTCTGCCGGATTTCCATTCAGTAGGCGGCTCCATGGATTCACCTCATTGTTAGCAGTCACTGTTGGTCGGGTAGGATCCGTTGACTTCACAATGCTGACGAGTTCGCGAAGAATCTTTTTTCCTGATGAATCATTTCCTTCTCCCCATTGTTCGCCGACTTCGTTCCCTACACTCCACATAAAAACTGAAGGGTGATTGCGATCTCTTTCTACGAAATCTACGAGGTCTTTCTTATGCCATTTGTCCCAATCCAGGCTATAATCATATTTTGTCTTCCCTTTCTTCCACATGTCGAACGCTTCGTTCATGACGATAAACCCCATTTCATCACAGAGATCAAGCAACTCCGGAGCTGGTGGATTATGGGAGGTGCGAATTCCATTACAACCCATCTCTCTCAGGAGTTGCAACTGCCTCCGCAATGCTGACTTGTCCACGGCAGTGCCAAGACAACCAAGGTCATGATGCATACACACGCCGCGAATCTTTACTTTCTTCCCATTTAGCAAAAAACCTTTATCGATGTCGAAGGTGAATGATCGTATCCCGATCCCTGTTGAAACTTCATCCAGGACTTTTCCATTCACAGACAATCGTGTAACTGCCCTGTATAGGTAAGGAAGTTCATTTGACCATCGCCGGGGCTTCCTAACCTGGAGGAGATGGGTGAAAGTTGTATGCTCATCGGGGCCTGGCCTAACTATGGAAGATTGATAAGCAACTTTAATACCCTGCGCGTCATAGATGGTGGTGTTCGCGCTCATTTCTTTAAGGCCTCGGGGGATCTGGACAATTATCCGGGCATCGACAATCGCTGATTCATCAGTTACTACTGGTGTGGTGATGAAAACACCATTATATGTAATATGAGTTTTATCCGAAACTGTAAGCCACACGTTACGATAGATCCCTGAACCCGAATACCATCGCGAATTAGGTTGTTGCGAATTATCTACGCGAACCGCGATTGTATTTATTGCGTTTCCATAATTAAGGAATTCAGACAATTCGTATTGAAATGAAATATATCCGTTAGGTCGTTTACCAAGAGAACGGCCATTGATCCATACCTCACTGTTGCAATAAATACCATCGAAAGTAATTGCTACGCGTTTCCCTCTTGCAGACGTCGGCATCGTAAATATCTTCCTGTACCAACCCAGTCCCCCACGCAGCGCGCCTCCACCAGTGCCTGTCGGACTATCCTTATCGAAAGGAAGCTCAATACTCCAATCGTGAGGCAGGTCGAGTTTCCTCCACCCCCGGTCATTCATATTAACCTCTTGAGCGTTTGGTACGTCGCCAAGATGAAAACGCCAAGCATTATTGAAAGAGGTATGAGTGCGCGCGGGTTGCTGTCCGAACGCAAAAGTTCCTAGGCAAGTATTGAACAATACAACCAGAAAAAGCGATGTCTTACGCATTACATTCATTTTAGTGAAATTGCCTGACGACCTCCGTTATAACGCACCAGTTTGCCTTCATTAATTTCAGCAAGGATACCTGCAGGTTTATCCTGGCTAATCAGGCGAACAATGAAAACCCTTTCGCTTAACATGCCGGGGTACGCACCTGTTCTCTTGTCGATGATAAGCGATTTCGTTGCATCGGAATATTGAAAACGAATGAAGGAAAACGCATTCTTCTCATAGTCATAGCTGGTACCCTCATCCTCGTAAAGATTGAAACTGCCATTGGCACCACCATAAACATTCAATACGATTGTATCCGCCTTTCTTTCACTTGTGTATTGCAAAGACGGACCAATGGGAATGATGGAACCGGACTTTACGAAGAGCGGCATGCGTTCATACGTAGCCTCCGCATCGATCGATTGCCCACCCTGAAAATACTTGCCCGAATAAAGATCATACCAGTCGGTGCCTTTCGGTAAATATACCTGCCTGGCTCTTTGACGATAATTAGTGACCGGGTTGATCAGTAATGAAGGCCCGAACATATATTGATCCGCGATTCCAGCAACCTTTTCATCATTGGCGAAATCCATCACCAACCCCCGCATGATTGTATAATCGTTGTGGTACGACTGTCCCGCCATGGAATAAATGTATGGAAGAAGACGATATCTAAGCTTGTCATAGAACAGCATGCTCTTGTACGCAGAATGATCTTCCGGCGCGATGTTGTACATCTCGCGGAATGGGAACTGACCATGCGCCCGGAACAATGGAACGAATGCGCCGAACTGAAACCATCTCGTATTCATCTCCCGCCATTCTTCGAGCGTCTCCGCATCAGGATTCTCGAAACGACGTTCTACAGCGAAGCCGCCTATGTCCATCGTCCAATAAGGCAATCCCGACATGGAGAAATTCACGCCTGCCGCAATCTGGATTTTCATATCGTGCCATCGGCTGGCGATGTCGCCGCTCCACGTTGCCGCCGCATAGCGCTGCATGCCCGTAAATGCGGAACGTGTGAGAATGAATACTCTCTTGTTGGGATCGACGGATCGTTGACCTTCATAAATTCCCTTCGCATTTACCAGCGGATATGCATTCAGATACTCGGCCGTTATTCCAGACGCGAGCGGTTGCATCTGTTGTTTTCTTCTTTGTGGACTCACGTTAGAAAGGATGTCAGGTTCGCTGGCATCCATCCACCACGCATCAACTCCTTTCTTGTAAAGCCTATCGTGTAACAAATCCCAGAAACCCTTCTGTGCATTCTCGTTAAAGGCATCGTAAAAGGTAGACATATACCCATGGGCGATCCAGTCGCGCTGGCGGTCTGCTATGTTTCGTGTATATAACCAGCCTTTGTTATTAAAGTCCTTGTATGCGGCTATGCCTTCGTAAAACTTTGGCCAGACAGAAATCATGAACCGCGTATTGTACTTTTCGTGAAGCACACGGATCATACTATCAGGATTGGAGAATCGAGAGTTCTCAAATTCCTGGCTGCCCCAGTCGTCCTGTTTCCAATAACTCCAGTCAAGAACGATGTTATCGAGTGGGATTTTCCTTTTGCGAAACTCCTGCACTGTAGTTAATATTTCTTCCTGAGTCTTATATCGTTCCCGGCTTTGCCAGAATCCAAAGGCCCACTTCGGCAACATCGTGGCCTTACCCGTGAGTTTGCGATAGCCCCCAATCACTTCATCCATGTTGGTACCGGAAATGAAATAGTAGTCCAACTGCTTGCCGGCTTCCGACAGAAATGCAAAGCTATTCTCATCCTCTACGTTTACGGGTTCCATCCATTTGAAGGAAGTATACGATTCACCTCCATCAGGAATCCATTCAATCCTTATAGGCAATTTTTTACTTGCCTTCATGTTGAGGTCGAGTATCGCTGTTCCTGGATTCCATGCCTGTCTCCATCGATCCAGTTCTAACTTCCCGTCGATCCATACCTTCATATATCCCGCGTAGCTAACTCTTAACTTATGAATGCCGGAAAATCCTGACGCAAGGTTGCCTTCCCAACGGATGAAACCGTTATCGGGCTTGAATGACGGCGGGAGGTGCAGTTTCGAATCGTTTACATATTCGTACTTGATCTCCGACTCTGCCCGTTGCATCAAAGTTTCCGCCGGCTTGTTCCTGTCGTTGAAGTAAGTGGCCGTCAACCAGCCCGGCATTCCTTGCGCATCGAAGAGTTTAAGGCTCGATAGCTCCTTATAGTCGCGTGTGTCGCCGGCACGGGTGAGGGAATTATTATCCCAGAGGATGCCATAATTTTTCTTAGAAATAAGAAATGGAACCGCGACCTCTGTATTGTTTTGAAAGAGTAACACCTGGTACCCCTTGTAATTCATCAGCCCGTCC
Source organism: Chitinophagaceae bacterium (assembly GCA_014379965.1). Lineage (GTDB taxonomy): Bacteria > Bacteroidota > Bacteroidia > Chitinophagales > Chitinophagaceae > VBAT01. Next base: position 10,705 of record JACMKU010000182.1, on the reverse strand, counting down.
TGGTGCTGTCCCAACCCGTACCACGCATCATCCGGCTGTGTGTTAAACGCCTGGTGGATTGTATAGCTTCTCTCGCCTTCCATTATCACAGGTTCCAAACTGCGACCGGCCCTTTCAGAGAGTATGACCCTTCCCTGTGCATCCTGAAAGACTACCCTCAGCGACACAAGGTCTATCACTGCACGACAAGCCCTGGTCTTAAGCATCACCTGCCTTCCCGCGACTTCCCCCAGCGACCATTGTGTGGGACTTGAAGTTGGCGGGACAATGACGAGACTCTTGACAACAGGGAAGGCATTCTCGGGACTTGCGGATACGCGAATGATCTTGTCAGATATGACCTGCAACCTGATCGCCCGAGGTTGTCCTTCCATGCCGGCAGGCGGATATACAATTATCCCATCGCTGGTTTTTGAATAGCGTGCCGGCGATTGTGCGCGAGCGTGGTCGATGAAAAGGAGGCAAGCTAACAACAGGCTCACGAGGACTTTCGGCAATGCAGTCATTATTTGTGGTTTGTGAAACAAATTTGCCACAAAATCCGGGGGAATATTGATACTATTTTAGCATTTGTGAGTATTTAACCCGGCTATCTGATGCTTTGCGCTTCCGCCCTTGTACTCGGGATGGGAACAGAATGTACCTGCAGCGCATTTAATACGGGCATCCCTTCGATTGAATTGAAGACAATATCAATGCCGACACCATTCTCCACGGTTACACGTATGGTCCTTACTACCGGAGTTGCTATGCCGTATTGGCCTGCGATATCGAAATTTTCGAGAAGAGACTTGCTATTGACCACAACATTGAATACTCGTTTACCCTTTGGTTCTATCCGTTCCGGATCATTGAGATTATAAACAAGCTCTTTCACAGTTCCGCCCTGTAGTTCGGCGAAATGTAGTTTCAATTCATACTCACCGGCAGGGACATCCAGTTTGTATCTCTCTATACCCATCTGCTGGGTCTGGTAGACAGGATCATCTTCAGTACCAACGATATCCTTGTCCGTACCATATGGAAGGCGGTTGTTCCCAATTACCTTGAACCATTTGCCACCCATATGACCCCAACTCCCTTTACAGTATTCCTTATCGGGAACCCAAACCTGGTTGTTATGATCGGTGAAAGATCGGTTTGCTCCAAGTAATATGTTCATGCCCTCGAAGGGTATGTTGCCAATATTCAAATAGTAAGGTTGTACAAGAAATGGGATGACTGCTTTGTCGGCAACCATCTTCCCCGATTTTCTTCCAACTACCTCAACTACGTTATCGCCATTGATGAATGGAACTATCCATTCACAGAGCCCGTCTTTTGACTTGCCATTTTGAATTTGCTTTCCGTTTACAACCAATTCGACCTCGTCGGCGTTTGTAGCCACCTGCAGCATCCTTGAGCAGAACGACATGCTACTGTCGGCGGTTCCTCCATTAGGTTGCCTCCCGAGTATACGTATATATGGTGTGGTGGAAAGCATGGCCTGGTAATAGTAGTAGGGATCCTTAGGCGTACGGTCCCATTCGAGCAATCCTTTGTTATTTATATGAGGCATAGACTCCGTCCTCGTCTCGGAGTTGAAGTCAGCGAGATTCCAGATCATCGCTCCCGCAACAAAGGGACGCTTCATCATCTCCGTGAGATAGTATTGGTGGAGCCTCGTAGTATACTCCACGCTCTTGTCGAATCGAACCGGGTCACCGCTTCGTATTCTCGGGTCTGCATCTGCCCCATATTCGGATACGACTACGGGAGTTCGGGGATAGTCTTTATGAAATGCATCCAGGAACACAGGAAAGTCAGTCATTTTTGCGCCGTACCAACCGGAGTACAGGTTCCATCCGACAATCATCGAGATGTCGAGCAGGCCCACATCCCGATACCGCTGGTAATCGCCGTGATGGGCGATCATCGTATAGCGAAAGGGGTCTTCCTTTCGAGTGATGCTATCAAGTTGCTTTGCCAGCCGGGTCACCTCGGAGAAGTACACTTTCTGTTTCTCCTTATCATTAATATGATGCGGCCTCAACAGCACCTCATTCATATAACACCAAATGATCACGCTTGGGTGATTATAATGTTGACGGATCATCTCTACCTGCATATTGCGGCAGGTCTCGTAGAAGGTTTCTGATTCAGTTATCTCGTTTACCACCGGTATCTCAACAGATGCAAGTATGCCAAGGCTATCGCATGCTCTTAGCACGGAAGGATCCTGAGGATAGTGTGCGACCCGGAGAAAATTGCCTCCCATTTTCTTCAGGATGGCAATGTCCCCGACAGCCAGGCTATCGGGTACAGCATTACCGGTTCCTTTGAAGTCCTGGTGACGACTCGCGCCTACCAACTTCAACGGCTTGCCGTTTAGAAAGAAACCATTGGCGGCATCGAAATGAAACGATCGCAAGCCAAGGGGATTCGTTACCTGGTCCAACAATTTATTCGAAGACGCATCCCTGATCTCTGAAACGACAGAATATAGATAAGGTGAATCGGGGCTCCATAATTTCGGATTCGTGATAGTGATAGGCGGCAGTTGCATGTCACTCTCGCGACGACCCTTCAGTGTCATCTGCGAAGAAGTCTTCGATACAGCCAACCCCTTCGCATCCTTAACGACCGAGCTCACTACAATCCTCCTCCCCAAACCATAATGCGATATTCCTGCCTTTATACTTACAATGGCTTTCTTACTATTAACGCTTGGAGTGCTGATGAATACGGAATTGCCCGCAGTAGGGAAGGAAAAATGTACGGACTCTGTAGCGACGAGCCATACATCACGATAGATGCCACCGTAAAAAGTGAAGTCGGCAGTGAGTGGGGGAATGTCTGGGTTGTGGCTATTGTCCAACTTCACGAGGATCTCATTCTCACTTCCCGCAATAATAAAATCGCTGATGGGAACATAAAAACCGGAATATCCACCAATGTGTTTGCCGGCTTTTTGGTCATTGATAAACACTTCAGCTACCTGGTTGGCGCCTTCGAAGTAGAGAAACATTTTCTTCCCTTGAAATTTCTTTTGAATGGTCAGTTTCTTCCTATACCATCCGGGACCACGGTAATAGGAAGGAATATCATCCATGACGTCGTCCTTGTTCCAGGTGTGCGGCAGGTTGACGGGCCCCCACATGGCCGAACTCCAATCGTTACCCTTTCGGAACTGCCAATCATCATTGATCGAGACTACGATCCTACCCGGTATTTGCGCGATTGAGGCGGTAGCTATTAGGACACAATACAGGGCCAGGATAAACTTCAAGTTCTTTTATTTTATTTTTTCAAATTGAATCCCGGCGAGATTGAAACCGCCTTTCGTAGCCTCAACCCGAAAGACATGAATGCCTTTACTGAGTGAAATAGTCTTAACAGCCGATTGTTTCCATGTATCCTTATCCCCGGTTTCAGGAAGTGGCATTTCTTTAATAATGGCCTTTCCATTATACTCGAGATTGACAGAGCCGCCAGGTTTCGGGGCTGAGGAAATGAATGAGACCTTGTATTTTCCACTCTCCATTATCTTTACTGTGTACTTCATCCATTCAGAATCCTGCATGTCAGCAACATAATGGCCTTCGATCCCGCGTTGAATGTCCACGCCGTCGTTACGATACATGTGTCCCCTATTTCCATCCGTATTTACTCCAGGGGTATATTGATATCTCGCCGTATCCGTATCGTAGTACGCATATCGCTGGCGCCCGATATCGAAATCCACCGCCTTCACAGTCACGGGGTCTTTACCAATAGAATAATTCCTAAAAGGGATCGTCGAGGTAGTCTGCACTTGCCGTATCATCGCATCCACGACATCGGGGTGGTAGATATTGTTTGCTGTTTTAAGATTCTCCAATAACTGCATCAGTACAGACCATGATTGTGCGGCGCCCGGTTTCTCACCTTTCCCGGACCAGTAAGAAAGCAATTGATCATATCCCTCCGGTCTCTTAATCTCGAGCGGGTTGTTGATCCCCATTTTCTTATGCTGCCACCATGCCCAGCCAATCCCGTTTGTCTCGCACAGCATGATCGCCTCCGTGAACCATGTATTCGAATTCTCCCCGGACTCGCCTAACCAAATAGGAACATTGTGTGTGTCCCGGATGTCCAGGAATCCTTTGATGGCGCCCGTAGTATTAAAATTTCCATACTTGTGAAAACTGATCACGGTGTTCTCATCCCATGGAGGAAGCACGCCCCTATAGTTATTCCCGAAACCATTCCCTTCGATAATCACGATGTGTTTCTTGTCTACTTCCCGTATCGCCTTCGTGATGTCCACCATCAGCGCCCTCAACGGAATATTCTTGTTCTCCGATATGCCCCTCGTGTCTTTAGGGTCCTCGAAACCCCAATTCGGTTCGTTGATGATGTCATATCCTCCAATCCATGGTTCATTCGCATAGTGCTCCGCCAGTTTACGCCACAGAGCAATCGTCTTCTGTTTGTTCTCTTCACTCTCCCACAGAGATAGTTTTGCCGGGTTCCTGTCAGAAATAGGAAGGTCATTCCCTTGTCCTCCTGGCGCCGCATGAAGATCTAGTATGAGATACATCTTATTTGCCTTACACCAATTCAATAAACTATCCGTCAGGTCGAAACCTTTCTTGAGCCAGGTATGTTGACCTTTCACCGGCTCATCATCGACCGATAATGTATAAAGATCATAGTGCATCGGGAGTCGGATGGAATTGAATCCCCATGAACGCAGCGAGTCTATATCGGCACGCGTTGTATGATTCGTCAGCCATTTCTCATAGAACTCCTTTGTCTTCTCGGGCCCAACTACATCCAGAATTTTTTCACGAATCCGGTATTGCTGTCCCAGGTTGGACAAACGAAACATATACCCTTCCTGTAGCATCCATCCTCCCAATCCCATTCCACGCAGGAGAACTGTATCGCCACGCTCGTTTACGATCGCCGTTCCTCTCGTTTTCAGGAATTGACCATTGGCGCCACCCGAAAAAATCAGGACAAAAAGAACACAACTCAGAAAAATTCGCATACTGTCTTATTGAAGAGACAAAAGTAAGTGCTATTATCGTTTAACGTTTAAGGGTTTAACGTTTAACGTTCTTACAGCAGGGAGTTACATTTAATAAAGGCGCTTTCTAATTTTATAAACGTTCATTCAAGTAATGTCATTTCTCTTTGAATTTTAAACGTTAAACGTCACTTAATCTCCACAGGGCGACGAAACGCCGTTGAAAAAATATCCACATCAAACTGCGGCGTGATATTATCCTGTATCTGTATCTCCATCTTCCGTATTCCCGGCGTGGGGTTATTCAGGAGTTTGACATAGATCGTATCCATCGCCTGGATGGCCTTAGGGAAAACGATAGAATACGTCCCGTCAGGAGAAGGAATCACGTTACCATTCTTATCCACGATATTGAAATCCTGGCCCGCAATTGCGGGTGCCGGTATTCCCGTGGTAACGATGGCATATTTGGCGATGGCATCGTAGTCGCGGACGTAGGTTGAGTAAAACTGTACGGGAAATTTCAGCAATGCCGTTTGATTCCTGAATACGCTAACCCCCGTATTATTGTTCGGAACGAATATCGCGTAGTAATGATGCTCGAGTTCGGAAACGCCACGTGGATAGTCTTTTTTCTCACAGGATGCAATGGCGAATACGCCAAGAATTGTTAGAATGATATAAGTGATCGATTTCATTTTCTTAGTTTTAAAAGTTATTGCCAATTAGGATTCTGTACCACGTTGCCACCACTCAAAGTGATCTCGTTGAATGGCACCGGATATAAATAATCCCGATCCGTGCGGAACTGCCTCGTGCTGGCCGGCTCCACAATTAATACTTTGTCGGCATTGAGATTGAGGCTGGCCTCATTGGTACCTACCCATTCCGCTGCGATGAACTTCGCACCTAACAATTCTTTTGGAAGAACCGTCTCCGCAGTCTTCCACCTGATGAGGTCATCATAACGGAATCCCTCGAGTGCGAGTTCCACCGTTCTCTCCCTCCTGATCTCCTCGCGCATACTCAGATTATTGGTGGTAACGAATGCGTTCGTGAGCTTGGGCGCAAATCCAACTCGAGTTCGAAGTGCATTAACGGTGAGGTTGAGATCGGCATCACTTATATTACCATTCAATTCGAACTTCGCCTCCGCGTAGATCAACAACACCTCGGCGTAACGAATTAGAATGCGGTCGAGTGTCGCCGCGCCATTGATCGTCTGATCTGTCTTACTGAATCCTTTCTTCGCAGCAAAGGCAGATCTCGCACCTAGCGATGTCTTCGGAACCCATGGACCCTGGTAGGCCTGGTCACCATTACGAAACACCGTGAATGCAAGTCGAGGATCCCTGTTGTCAAGGATCGTATTGTAACTCGTCTCGCTCCCTTCCTGTACGAATAGAGGTGACCGCGTCGTCGACGGAGCATTTTCCGTAGTGAATGCGGGAAGACCATCGCTATACAGGTATTGGCGAAGAAGATTACGGGTGGGCGCCATGCGACCGTTCTCAAGATCGCGGGAATTATTATGGCCAAGTAGCAGATTTGTGTTGCTCACCCCGTAGATCTTTACGAGAATGTTTTCCGTATTGGTGGCTCCTTCACCCGGCTCCAGGAACAGATTGCCATAGTTTGCAAACAATACATGTCCCTCACCCATTACACTCTGCGCAGCGCTGATTGCCACGCCAAGATGCTGTTGCCAATTGCCCGCGGTGGCATGAAACTTCGCCCTCGTTCCTTCGTAGAGAGCTACCCTCGCCTTCAACGCCCATGCAGCACTCCTGGTTACTCTTCCAAATTGGGCAACGGGAAGGTCGGCCCTCTTCGGAAGCCATTGCGCGGCGAAGTCGAGGTCTTCATAGATCGCATTCACGACAGCCTCACGTGGTGTTCGGGCCATGAGTAACTCTGGTGAATTGATGCTTAGTGTATGCAACACAAGCGGTACATCACTATACTTCCTCACCAAATTCGAATATGCATAAGCTCTGAAAAATCGCGCCTCTGCAAAGTATCGGTTCTTAATGGCATCTGTCACCTGGGCACGACCGGCTTTCTCCAATATGTTATTCGCCGTAAAGATTTCATCATACCTGTCGTTCCAGTCACCACTCGTATTCGGTATTGACCTATTGCCATTGCTGATCGCATCTGGTCCGCCCTGGTTCACCGCATCATCGCCACGGTTGTCAACCCAATTGGCATCGAGTTCCTGGTAAAGGCGATTGGCGGCGTTGATGAGATCCGTCTCGGTGTTCCAGAAATCCGCATCACTAAACTCTGATTCAGGGAACCGGTCGATCATCTTATTACATCCGGCAAACAGCAGCCCGGAAGCGATGATGGTGTAAGTTATTTTATTGAACAGTTTCATTTTTTCTCTTTTTAATTATAGTGAAATGGTTAGTCCGAAGGATACAGTACGATAGAATGGATAGGCTGTAGCACTTACATTATTTCCCACTTCTGGATCAAACACTTTGAGCACCTTCGTCGACTCCCATAGATCCTGACCGGATACATACACCTTCATCTCACGCACATGTTTCTTATTCATCGGGATGGTATAACCCAGTTGAATGTTTTTCAACCTGAGATAGCTTCCGTTTTGCGCCCACCTGTCTGATGATCTGAAATTGTGCGCGCTTGTCTGGTACATCCTCGGAAAGAATGCATCGGGATTATCTGGCGTCCACCTGTCCATGTGTATCGTCCATGGCATGTCGGCCGTGCCTAGTATTGGAGAAAGTGTTTCTTCGCTGATCAGGAAACGCCGCTTGGCAGCACCTTGCAGGAAGACCGAGAAGTCGAATCCTTTCCAACTCAGACCTAAATCGAAGCCAAACGTGTAGCGGGCATTAGTCGTACCCAGGTAAACAAGATCACCAGGATTATCAGGAGTGCCGTCACCAGCGGATATCACACCATCCTTGTTAAGATCGAGGTATTTGATATCGCCTGCATTGGGATTGGCGAAGAATGGATATTGCACAGTAGCCTTATACGCATCCGCCTCTGCTTTTGATTGAAAGAACCCATCCGTTCTGTAGCCCCATACGCTATTCAGACCATATCCTTCGAGAAGTGTAACTACGCCGCCGTTACCAATGGAATTGCGGCCATCATACTTAACCAACTTGTTTTGATTATCTGAAATATTGAATCCAACTCTGTAATCCATCTTTCCTACGCGATCCCTCCACTTGATGTCGAGTTCAGTACCCCAGCTTTTCAGTTCACCAATGTTCACACTAGACACGTTCACTCCTATTATATTGGGAACATTCAGTACGGCCAGCATGTCCTTATTTCTTTTTACATAATAGTCTGCGGTCACTGAAAGCTTGTTTTTGAATAGTCCAAGATCTATCCCGATGTTGGATTGTTGAACGGTCTCCCATGTCTTGTCAGGCGATGCGAGCGTGTTCTGGTAGAAATACTGTGTGCGCTGGTTATTAAATACGAGATTGTTGCTTGTAGTCAACCCGCTTGTGAGCAAGGGTATGTAGTCATACAACCCAAGTACCGACCCATTACCTAGTTGACCCCATGAAGCACGTATTTTAAAGTTGTTGACAAAGGCGAACCGGTCCATGAAACTCTCTTCGCTCACTCTCCAGGCTGCGGAGAACGAAGGGAAAAGTTGCCAACGATTCTCTGGCGCAAGACGCGAGCTTCCATCATATCGATAAGAGGCTTCAAAAAGGTATCGATCCTTGAAGCTGTAGTTGAAACGTCCGAATGCCGAGGCGAGCGCCCAGGTCTGTACCAGGTCACTGCTGATCTTTGTAAGTGGATCGGCGAAGTTGAGACTAAAGAAATTGTTGGTGATCATGCCCGATGCGGAAGCACTGAATTCATCCTTCCTGTATTCTTCATATGATCCACCCTGTAAGAGTGTGAATGCATGATTCCTGAGTTTATAATTGTAGGTAAGAAATCCCTGCAGGTTGTTCTGGTATCCCTTATTTTTCACAAGCGAGATGGTGTTAGGTACATTCACGCTGAATCGGATAGTGTTCAGGCTTCGGCCATACCAGATCAGGCTCCTGCTGTTATTCTCCATGGCGTAGTTGTTCTGGTTTCTCCAGCCCATTACGTCAAGAGTAAGTCCTTTGATCACATTCTTCACCTGAAAATTTAGTCCCCCTGTAAAAGTCTCGTAGTTGCGCGTTTCAAGTCCCGCGTTCTTCTCGATGTCGACTGCATTGATCTGCAAGTCGCCATTATACTTCTGGCCGGTGACATCTTCAGCTGGAGTGTAGAGTGACTGGCGGGTACGGCTACGGTAAAGCCTGTTGATGATCTGATCCGTTCCAAATGCATTCTCACGCGTGAACGAACCGATATAACCGGCGGTAAGTTTTAAACTAATGAATTTATTGAGTTCCGCATTCAGGTTGAGTTTGAAATTATACCTGGAGTTATCATCCGGACCGAATCGCAATACGCCATCGCGTTTGTAATAACTCCCGGACATGAGGTAGTTGAGTTTTTGTTCTCCACCACCAACCGATAGCGAATGATTTTGCATGTGATTGATCTTATCCATGCCCTCGAGGATCCAGTTGTTGTTGCCATAATACTCCCAACGATCGGCGGTTGGATTGGGCCTGTAGGAAAAATTCGGATTCATCAGCCATTCCATCTGCTCCGGGGAGAATTCGCGGGCGCCTGTCGCATTGAATCGCGCTTCATCGATCAGTATTTGTTCATCCCACGAATTAAGTCGTTCCGGTTGTCTCGCAGTAATATTAATACCATAGTAAGTGTTGAAGTTTACTCTTGTCTTACCCGGCACCGCCTGTTTGGTAGTGACGAGTATTACTCCCGCCGCCGCCCTGGCGCCATAGATGGCCGATGCGGACGCGTCCTTCAGCACAGAAATAGTTTCAATATCGTTGGGATCTAGAAGGTTTATGTCTTGCTCAATGCCATCGACGAGCACCAGTGCGGATGCGGCATTTGCAGACGAGAAACCACGAATACGAATCCCATATCCCTCGTCACCCGGCTGACCGCTTCCCCGCAGCACCGTCACACCAGGCAGCACGCCCTGAAGTGCACCGGTTACATTGGGCACGGGTCGGTTGACGAGATCCTTGCCACTCACTTGCGCAACGGCACCACTGAGGTTAACCTTCTTTTGGCGTCCGTAACCTACCACCACCACATCCTCCATTGTCTGGAGATTTTCTGTGAGCGCCACGTTGATCGATGTGCGTCCATTGACTGTTTCTTCCCTGGTAGTAAACCCGGCGAAGGAAAAACTAAGGACGGTGCCGGCTTCAGCGACGATGGTGTAATGACCTTTGTTATCGGTCGTCACCACATTCCTGGTGCCTTTGATACTCACGTTCACTCCCTGGATCGGGTTCCCTTTCGCGTCTGTGACCACTCCGTCAATACTCACAGACTGTGCAATTGCTGTCGAAGAAAGGATCAAGAATAATAATGAGAGGAAGAAGAGGATCCGGCTTTTCCCGGGGGATAAGCTCGGCAAGGGCATCGTAGTGCAAATCATATAGCAGCAGTTTTAGTTCGCTTCAAAATTGGCGGACTAATGACCCTCTTTCCAAATAAACCACTACGTCAAAACCTCTACAGATTTAAGAAAGTTTATTGATTGTAAATACATTACGAATTTATCCCCGTACGTCTTGCTTTTAAATAGGAATCGGGAATTGGTAATCGGGAATCGGGCTT
>JACMKU010000181.1 GCA_014379965.1 Chitinophagaceae bacterium | reverse complement strand
TTGTGTTGCTAGAATTTCTAACGCTTTTAATTGCTGAAAATTGTTGCCAGTAGCATATTTGCCAGAAGTATTGGGATGTATCCTCACAATCAACCTGACGTCAGGATGGTTTTTAATGTAGTTGACTGTTCTTGATATCCACTCATGCTGGCTGGAAAAAACTCCCTCCCAATCATCAGCAGCGATTATTTCGTCATCCGAGGAGGTAAACAAAACCCATACAGGGCATTGGTCTGGTATTTTTAAGAGTTGGCGTACCAGTGGCAAAGGCTGAGGCTTGGGGCTAAAGGGCCTCCAGCTAAGGTTTTGGCCGTGTTCTCTATCACGAAGATAAGACGTGATTTGGTGCAATTCCTTCTGGCTTAGGGGAACTGCCCCCCAGTCATTCCAGATTTGTTTTATGGGACGCAAGTCGAGACAATCTCCATTTTCTATGAGTAAAATACCTTCTTTAAGGTACCCTCGTTCATGGATGATTGTGCGGATGCCTTTTTGTTGCGCTAGAGAAAGGGCTACTCGTGTTGACGACATTCGTCCGTTAAACAGGAATAATGTGTCTGGACGATAATCGTCAAGTAAACGATTTATCCCAATGCAAGCAATTAAACCACTGTATAGATAATGTTTATATACCTGTTTAATCTCAGGATCTGTGATGTCAAGTTCTGACATTCTAAAATGTGAATTGACGGAGCCTTTAACCCATACTCCAACTCGCCAACTTTCGTATTCAGCTGTCATGTAATCATCAATTGAAAGTGACTCAACCCAAGCTGCTGCTCTATTAAAATCGTCCACATTAAGATATTGGCCGATCCACTGAAATGATATGCCCATGTTTCTTGCAAATTCGTCTGTTTGATTCTTGCACAGAGTGCATGATGCTACGTGGCGTGGATTTGTTGCTTTCCAAAAAATATCACATTCAGTAAATACACCATCGCACATTACATAGCGAAAATCAGCCCCTCGAAGCTTCAAAGTATGCAGGATTGTCATTTCCCACATGCCGTGAAGTTTCCACATGTTGTAAGGTGCATAACATAAAATCCGCTGTTGATGGAATGGTCTGGTGCTGTGCTTCATATTTTGCTTCCTATACTCATTCAGTAGGTTATTCTCTAATTGAATTCAATCATTTCTTTTCTGAAGTAAAAGGGTAATCCCATCGTACAAAAATCCTGACCGCCCTGGATACTTTTCCTTCAGTTCTAATAAAAGTTTTGGGGAGTATGCGCTTGGATACTTGGCTTTCAGAGCTGGTGCATCATAACCTTTAAATAGTATTATTTCAAAGGGGCTCGCCTTGATGATGCGTTCGTAATCATCGAAGAATAGTTGATTCTGTTCATCTGAGGTATAAATGTTGTTAGCCCATCGAGAAGCGACGGGTGCAGGAAAGTGGTTCTTGAGAATATTTTCAACTTCTTCGCGACTCATAAGCAGGTGGCACCAAGGGGGAAAAAGTACATTGTGATAATTGTACGAGTTCCCATTGTCATCATTTGCCCAAAAATGGTGCCCAAACGAAGTAGACCAAATTGGACCGAAATGTGAAAACAGCAACCCACCGGGAACCAGAACACGATGCATTTCTTCAAGTACAGCTGGTAAATCTTTAATATGCTCGAAGGCACAGTCAGAAAAAACACCGTCAATTGACGTATCTTCCAAGCCGCTATGTTCTGCATAAATCTGCTCAACTCGAACGGTACTCCCCAATTTACGTGAAGGGAATGCCGGATTTAAGCCGATCAGTTCTTTCGGCTGAAAAAGAGAAGCAATGCATTGTAGTTTTCTAGCTTGGAAATCAGTACCAATCTCGAGAATTCTCTTGTCATCGAAACCGCCTAAGGCAATCCCGATAATTTCAATCCAACTTCGTTCATCTGATGATAATTCTGGATAGAGCACTTATTTCCCCTTAAATATTTAGTGAAACTCGAAAACCTTCGTCTTTTTGGAGGGTTCCGAGATAATTGGCTTTGCCTGCTGACCACCTGCTACCCTGGACACTTGAGTTGTCCCAACAATTCAATGTGAAGGCTTTTCAGGTGCAACTGAAAATAATAATTTCTTTCTATTCACTCATCCCCTGAAACAATCTTTCTCCCAAGTATAAAAGCTTCTGCCGCTTCACAACCAATATTAGCTCCTCGCCAACGCGCCAAATGCTCAACAGCTTCACAAGAACGAGCATGTGGCCACTTCCTCATCTCTGCCTTGTATGCTGCCAGCGCCTCTATTTTAAGCTCCAGTGTTGAAGATACATTTACAAACCAATTCGGGGCAAATGCTGGTGCTGAGCCTGGTGGTTGCCATTCTGTGCTGGACTGGACTTCAAAAAAAAGCAGAGTGTTAACCGTCTGCCCAGGTTGTGGCCGAGTAGCTGTAATAACTGCTTCGTGAATACGACGGTGGTCTATGTTCACATCACCTGAATGATGAGTATATACAATCCCTGGCTCATACATATTCAGGCATTTTTCGACCACTTTGACAATATCGAGATGGTCAATGGAGTCCATCCGGTTATCTGGGAATTCGTGCAGGTCCAAGGTTTTGGCACCAAGGATATCTTTAGCACTGAATGCAGCTTTGGCCAAATCTGACAACTCCCCATCCCTGCGCAATCTGTCACGTCGATCGTCACGACTCGTTACACCTTCCGAGAGAATGACTATATGAACTGAATCGCCTGATTTTGCATGCTTGGCGATGGTTGCTCCACAACCCAACACCTCGTCATCAGGATGCGCAGCTATCACAAGAACATTTTTCATTCAATCAACCTTTACCGCAGATAAATTCCAGGAGGCAAAAACATGGTTATTTTGTGGTATCTCTCGGCGAAGAATCTTGTGCTCCAAGTTATCAACTGAAAAGCCGGAAAACAGGTCTATCAGGTGTTGCTTGTCAGAAAAGTGCACCCTTCCAGTGTCTGCGAACTGACCTTCCACTATCTTCCGCTTTGTATATCGGTCTTCCGCTTGCTCACCTAATTTGTAATCAGAGTGGTCTATAGAGAACCAATCAATCCCGATAAATTTTCCGCCAGACTTTAAGAGATTACGAATCATCACAATAGTACGGCGTATGTCTTCACTATTATTATGGGTAAGTGCTGCTCTATCGACTACAAGATCAAAACTTCCTTCAATTGGTATATTTTTCGTAAAATCAGCCAACAGAATGTTTCCAACAAGGTCGGGATATCTTTCGTTCAACATCGATACAGCAGTCGGACTGCCATCTACCGCGTGATAATCAACGTTCAGGTGCTTGAAGAACGGTATGTTAGCTCCCATGCCGCAACCAAGTTCGAGCACTCGGTAAGCGGGGCTATCCGGACGGGCATACCTCATAACATAGCTCACCAGATCTGACCATGGCCAAATGCTCATGTGCGAGTTAGCAACGTAACGTTCATCCCATTCCTTTGAGAATCCCATGTAAACCTCAACTTTCCGTAACTAAGATGTATTCGCATGTATTCATCCAGAAATCCAGAATACTCATATATGGCAGAAAATCGCCCCAAACCTGTGGATAGACAGGATGCTTGTATTCCTGAAACGTTACAGCAATGTTATCTCGTGCAAAATCCTCAACCTGGAGGTAATTCCTGCCCAGGATTCCTGAAATGTAATGATCCGCCTTATGATAACGGCATAATTCCAGAACAAGATCGGACTTTTTCGCGTCAATAGGTAGACATGATGACCGCACAATCTGCGTTGAAATGCCAAGTTCATTCATCCAGAACAGCAGTTGGTCCCAGCAGAGTTCCGTCAGCAAGGGGTTTCGGTTTTGGTACAGTTTTTCCAGTTTTTCATAACACGCTTCAAATCTGGGTACCTTCTTATAATTCATGAATATGGTGTTCAGATGTTTCTTCCGCCAATCCTGGCTGTTATCGATCTCGATTTCCATCAAGGTCTTGCCGATATGGCCCTTTATTTTTACAGGAACAGTCAGCCATGTAGCACCTTGGGGCGTTTTTATCCTGTTTCTGTTGGTAAAACTGTTCTTCTCAAACTGGACAGAGTCTAGATATACAAAAATATTGCTATTGATAATTTTGTCGAAATAACCAAGCCAAGGAAGATAAGCCGGCTGATGCGCTGACAGTATCATCGCTTCCCCACCGCGGATATGACGGTTTCGACTTCTACATCGGACAAAGATGGATAAATTGGTAGCGACACGGTTTCCCTGGTGATGCGAAAAGCATTGGGGTATGCCGTAGAGGTATCTAATAGTTCCCAGTCTTCTATCGGTACTATGGCCTTGACTCCTTTCGCCTTGAGTGATGCGATAATTTCCTCGACTAAACTTGTTTTCATGACCGCTCTGTACCGTACTGGCACAGAGCCGGTACCAGACATGACATCAAGCATATTCAATCCTGCACTTTTATAATGATCAAAAATTTCAGACCTTCTCGCCAGGAAAGTGGGTAACTTACTCAGTTGAATGCGGCCGATTGCCGCCTGCAAGTCAGTCATCTGGAAATTAAACCTGTTCTTCCTATCATGCCTGCAATCAAACTCACGATAATCCCTTATACTGTCCGCAAGAGATCTCTCCCGACTCGCAATCAAGCCGCCTTGGCCGCCACTGGTTATCAGTTTCGTCGCATAAAATGAGTAGACACCTATTTTCCCCTGCAATCCAACCGGCATACCTTTGACAGCGGCGCCCAAAGCCTGTGCGCAATCTTCGATGACATCTATATTCCCAACGTTAGTCAAGTCAATCGGCAGACCGTACATGTGAGGGACGATCACGACTTCGGCCCCGCTTGCATTTAGCACATCGCAGGTAACGTTGGGTGAACCAGGTGATGTATCGATAAATACTGCTTGGCTGCCGGACATCGCCACCGCGTTTCTCAACGCCGAACAGGAATAGACAGGAAGGGCAACCTTCTTCCCTTGGGCATTGAGTGCACAAAGGGCAAGATAGAGCGCTGCGGTACCACTTGACACGGCAACCGCGTGGCCATGGGGAATTCCCAGGAAATCACAAAACTCGTTTTCAAAAGTTTCGACTTCCTTCCCCTGCGCTAGCCATCCGGAGTGGATAACCCGCACCGCAGCCTGCTCTTCCTCTATGCCCAACGTCGGCCTGTTATGCGAGATGCCACTCATTTCTCGAGATAGTACCCATCTTTGACCTTCATTGGATTGCCGATAACCAAAGAATACGGGGGTATCGTTACACCTTCGACGATCGTTCCTGCCGCTACGACGCAGTGATGGCCGATATGAGCGCCTCCTTTTACGACGCTATGAGAACCTATGAAAACATTTTCTTCGATAATGATGTCCTTCCGCTCAATCTCATCCGCAAGCCCGATGCATTTTTTATGGGAATCGGCGCAATTAATTGCAACGAACGATGCAATATCGCAGTTGTCTTTTATTACAACCCTTGAGCCGCTGGCGTTTACTTCCGACATGCCGCCGATATAAACATTTTCCCCAATTTCCGGCTCGCCGTTAATCCAGACGAGCGGATGGAACCGATTCTTCCCGAAGTTGGTCATCTTGGCAAACAAATCCTGGAACTCGTTCATGTCCATTAGGCGAAATCCCCCCATCGTAAAATGTGTCCCTGCGGAATTTTTCTGGTAGACTTTAATCCCAGGATTTTCTCGAATAAACCGGCGGGCAACCCGCCACCGGGTCTTTTCAAGCCGATATTCTCTTTAGTAATACGTTCGTTTTCATCGATGGCACTGAGGGCGACGATGCTGCGCCGGGCCAGCATTTTCATCGCTTGCTCGCTGTCGGTTGGCCTGACAACAGAGTTGCCGAGCATAGTACCCGCCATTTTTATGGAGTCCACCCATTTCTTGAGTGACTCCGGATCTTCTGAAAACCAGTGATCCGGTCCCGGCAGATTACGATCAAGGGTAAAATGCTTTTCAAACACCACCGCCCCCAGGGCAACAGCTAGGAAAGAGGCCAGACATCCCTGGGAATGGTCGGAAAACCCGAGGGTTACCATGGGAAAGGCCTGTTGCAGTGTTTTCAGTTTCAGGAGATTCAGATCTTCCGGCGGGGTCGGATACTGAGAAGTACAAAGCATCAGCACCGTGGGATATCCATCCAATGATCCGATGACTTCAAGAGCCTGGTACACTTCCGCCATATCGGCCATCCCGCATGAAACCATCAGGGGCAGACCTGTTCCAGCATAGCTTTTTAGCAGGGGAATGTTGGTAAAATCATCGGATCCCACCTTGATGGCATCGATGCCGATTTCGAGAAGCAGTTCGAGATCAGAAAAATTCTGCGGCGTAGACAAAAAGATGATACCCAGTTCATCACATCTTTTCTTGATCCGGAACCATTCATCACGGGATAATTCGTACCTCTTGAACATCTCCAGCATCGACTCGGTAACTTCCCTGCCTCGTGACTTGTAGGTGTAGGTTTGTTCTGGATCGCCGACAAATTCCTCGGCCTTGAACGTCTGGAACTTGATGCAGTCGACCCCGGCCTCCCTAGCAACTCTGATCATCTCTAAGGCCGTTTCCAACTGTCCGTTGTGGTTGATACCGGCTTCAGCAATGATAAAAGGGGCACTGCACCTGCCAATCTTCTTCTGCCCGATTGTAATCTCCATAACGGTCATACCTCTGAAGCCAAATTGGCTCCGACACTCTTCAAATAGGAGATATCTTCGGCGAAATCATCCAGATTTTCAGTGGAATCCTTATCGGTTTCCACGGTTATCACGCTCCCGTGCGGCAGGAGCTTCACGATATTAGGGATGTTGTAGTCCCCCTTGCCGAAATGATCGTGACGATCGTACATACTGTCGAGCTTCCCATCGGTGAGATGGTAGATCCGGGGGGTCAAAACAATGAATTTCGCTAGATATTCCATAGGGTCGATTGTCCGTGCGTTTGCGGCGCAGATCGCGTGGCCAATATCGAGACAAAATCCGACATCTGCATTGGCCAGGATGAATTCCAGTTCTTCCGGTGAACTTCCGACACAGATCACGTCGTTGAAACCGAAGTATGGCTTGTTTTCTATAATAACTCTCGGTTCATTGATCATACGCAGTTGGTCGACCGTTTCCCTCACATCCCCTTCGATGCCGGGGTGAAATATTATTGTGTCCGCTTTCAGCGCGTCTGCAAATTTGATCGTTTCTGCGGCATGGAGCAGATTCGCTTCCAGATTCCTTTTTATTGCCAAGTTCACCCCTTTATCAAAATGAGGTGCATGAATGATGAACGGTATTTTCAGCGTTGTCCAGAATCGCGCACAATCATCATAGGTCCCCGGAACTACGAAAAGTTCGATGTAACTGTAAACGCCCCCGTCATACAGGCGGAGAGCCGCATCGACATAGTTCCCGTTGGTCGACCACAATTTAAGTCCATACCTGTGCATTAATCCAAGATCCTATAAACGGTTAAGAGAACAATAGCCAGCATCTAAAACTTCTTCGTACTTACTTGCAATAATTCCATTCTCAATTCTCAAGCACGGAATCCCTCCAATGCTTGGATAGACAACCAATGCTTCAGGACTATACAACATTCCCCCAACTTCTTTCAGCGGTGTTTTTAATTTCGGGCACGCAAGAACGCTGGATGGTATATCGCCATCTTTGTCTTTGTGAATAATTGTCAATGCGGTTGGATTCAGCGGGTTGGGAGTGAAAGGAAAAAGCTTGTGATCCAGTACATCATAACCAAGTGAAGAAGCAATCCCTTTTAGATTCTTGCAGTAACCATGAGTATCCATTCTTCGTCTTGCTTCATCATTCGCAAGTTCATATCCGGGCTCTAAAAGGATGAGGTACTTTCTGGCAACTCGATACAGTTCGCGCAGAATAGGTTCTTCATTACCACCATTAGGCTCTATGGAATGTGATGTATACACAACATCAATAGAGTTGTCGAGAAATGGAATATTGAACAAGTCACCAGAGCATAAAACGCTATTGACTATACCTTTGCTATGAAGCCAATTCTTGGCATATGCAACTCGTGACCAGCTCAAGTCAAATCCATAGCTACTGATTTCGCCTCCAAGATGTCTTAATACGCCGGAAAAAGTAGTTGCCTCTCCAACACCAGCTTCCAGTATAGACATTGGTCTACACAAGGAGAGAATAATATTGGCTAACTCCTTGGAATATTCTTCCTGGCACATTGCCATATCCTCATTTTGCATTGCAGAGATATAACTTCCCGTCTGCATATCGTAGGCAATCTCTATGATTTCCCGAGTATTGCTTTGTACTCCCATTTCCTCCCGAAGAAGTGCACTAATATTCCGCCCTTGTTTATATAGCTCTTTCAGTTGGAGAGGCGTAGTCATGTGTTTAATTTCCTTTAAACCATTCTATTAAGTTTAGTTAGTTATAATACTACAAAACATAATAAAATACTTGGTGTTTCAACGCTTGCTGCGGCCTTTATCCAACAAAAACCAAGTAAGGTCGTCATCGGCAAAATTGTTGTCACGATGATATACAAAGCCATAATCAAGCAATTTCAAGTCATCGAAACGGTCAAGCATATCCCCTGCAAAATCACGCTTGAACAACTTACCTTTATGTCCTCGATAAGAAATCTCGACAGGTGTGGGGTTATAGTATTCAGCTACGCAGATATACCGGTTACTTGTTTCATAAAGCAGATCATATACTTGCGCTAATTTGTCCGGATTTATATGAATCAGAACACCTTTACTCAACACTAGGTCACTTCTGTAATCCGGAGAAAAATCCAGAATTGACTTGTCATAAACTTTCACGTTCGCAAGGTTTCGCAACATCTCAACTGCTTTAGGATTGATTTCTATCGCAGACAACTCAGCTTCTGGAAGAAGTTGTTGAATCGCTCTGAGGTTAAGGCCTAAATTCGCACCGAACTCGATAACTGACCGAATTTCAATTGTTCGGGTCAAGATCCGGGAAAACAGAGCAAGATTGCTGGCGATCCATTTATTCCCCTGATTCCTCAATGTATAGTTATTACCAAAAGAACCAGCCCAAAAAGTTTCTTGTTCCGTTTTGAATGTGCCCACTTTTTCCTCCTCTTCATTCACTATAATCAAGCTTCTTCTGCTCGACATTGGCATTTATTCGTGCCCAATCAGGAAATTTCTCTAGAAGAGCCAAAGAATCTTCAAGACTGAATTTAGGATTCACCGGATACAACGTGCCGATGATTCGCCTAATCAGTTCGAAATCTGCAGGTGTATCAACCGTCCAGCGATGGTTACTATAATCTTCGTGATATGTCACGTCTGCAAGGCGATAGCGCTGCGGCTGTGTACAAATGAAAGGGGTTACATGCTCCCGGTCGGGTTGCCTTGTTGCCTCCCGAAAAGCTTCATCCAATGCTTGAAAAGAAAAAACCTCAGTATCCATTCCACGCGGATAACTGCGGATTAAAGCGTTTGACACATAGTCATAGTGTCCACAATGATCAAGATAAAATTGAATCACTTTGTCAATTACCAAAGGGTCAATAATCGGGCAGTCCGACGTAACGCGTACCACCACATCGGCCTGTGAAGCCTGTGCTGCGCCATGATACCTCGCCAGCACGTCGTCTTCAGAGCCCCGAAAACAAGTAACTGTTAGTCGCTCGCAAAGATCAACTATAGGTTTCTCAGAACCATTATCCGTGGTCGCAATAACAATTTCATCTGCCAGCTTGACCCTGCGTAGGCGTTCAATCTGATATTCCAGCAATGATTTGTTCAAAACTGTCATCAGAACTTTTCCCGGTAACCTTGAGGAAGTCATGCGTGCTTGGACAATGATAACAGTACTCACATCAATACTTCTTTGAGCTTTTCAATGACATAATCCTGTTCGCCTTCCGTCAAACCGAAATACATTGGAATGCTTATCGCCTCCTTGTAATACTCTTCTGATTTGGGGAAATTTCCCTGTTTAAAGCCAAGGTGCTGCTGGTAGTAAGGCTGAGAGTGAACCGGTATATAGTGAAGATTTACATTGATCCCTTCAGCACGCAGTTCTTCAAAGACCTGACGGCGTGTTTTGCCAATTTTATTGAGCTTAAGGCAAATCACATACAAGTGAAATGCAGAATAGGTATCAGGGTGTTGCCAGGGAATGATTAACGGTAGCTCTTTCAAGGTTCTATTATAACGTCCTGCCAGGTATTGACGGCGTATTACAAATTCATCCAGCCGTTCCATCTGACTTTTTCCCAAAGCAGCCTGAATGTCGGTCATACGGTAGTTGAAACCCAGCTCGATCTGCTGGTAGTACCACGGCCCGTGAGGTGTTTCGCTCATCAAGGCGGGGTCGCGTGTGATGCCGTGACTGCGCAAGCGCACAAGCTTGTCATACAGTTCCTTGCGATTTGTCAGAACCATCCCTCCCTCGCCGGTGGTGATGATCTTGACCGGGTGGAAACTGAACACTGTCATATCGGAATGTCGACAGTTCCCGATCGGCTCGCCTCGATATTTTCCTCCGATTGCGTGAGAGGCGTCCTCGACGATGGTAAAACCGTATTCCCTCCCTAATTCGGCAATTTTCGCCATTTCGCAGGACTGACCGGCAAAGTGGACAGGAATAACAACTCTGGGAAGTTTGCCGTTCTTTTCGGCGA
>JACMKU010000180.1 GCA_014379965.1 Chitinophagaceae bacterium | reverse complement strand
CTATTGCCCATTGCCCATTGATCACCCGGCGTAGTTGCTTACTTAAACGCGTTCAACCCGGTCACATCCATCCCTGTAATCAGCAAATGGATATCATGCGTGCCTTCATAGGTGATCACACTCTCCAGATTCATCATGTGTCGCATGACTGAATATTCACCCGTGATACCCATCCCGCCGAGCATCTGCCGGGCATCACGACAAATATTTGTAGCGACCTCACAGGCATTACGCTTCGCCATGCTCACTTGTTGAGGTGTTGCTCTCCCCTCGCTCATCAAAACACCAAGCCGCCAATTCAGCAATTGAGCCTTTGTGATCTCTGTGACCATCTCGGCAAGTTTCTTTTGCTGTAATTGAAAACCGCCTATAGGACGCCCAAACTGTTCTCTCTCCATGCTATATCGCAAAGCTGTATCATAGCAATCCATGGCCGCACCGATGGCACCCCATGCGATTCCATATCTTGCCTTTGTAAGACAGCCCAATGGTCCTTTCAGACCTTTTACCTTAGGGAAAATATTCTCTTTAGGAACCTTCACATTATCAAACACGAGTTCACCAGTCGCTGACGCACGAAGACTCCACTTGCCATGTGTCGTCGGAGTGGTGAATCCCTCCATGCCGCGCTCCACGATCAATCCTTGAATTTCGCCCTGTTCATTCTTGGCCCATACTACAGCAACTTGCGAGAATGGCGCATTGCTAATCCACATCTTCGCGCCATTCAGTATGACATGATCACCGGCATCCTTGAAGTTTGTAAGCATGCTGGATGGATCGCTACCATGATTCGGTTCCGTCAAGCCAAAACAACCCAACCATTCACCACTGGCCAGTTTCGGAAGGAATTTTTTGCGCTGCTCCTCGCTACCATACGCATAAATAGGGAACATCACCAATGAACCCTGAACGGATGCGGTTGAACGGACACCACTGTCGCCGCGCTCTAGTTCCTGCATCATCAATCCATAACTAATATAGTCGAGACCACCTCCACCATACTCAACTGGCACAGTAGGACCGAAGCACCCGAGGTCACCAAGCTGCTTCACGATCTGCTGAGGAAATTCTGCTTTCTGCGCGTAATCCTCAATGATTGGCGAGATTTCCTTTTTAACATAACTGCGTACCACTTCCCGAATATGCCGTTGCTCTTCGGTCAACAATTCATCCACCTGGTAATAGTCGGGACTGGTAAAATTATCCGTGCGGGCCGCCATATTTCTTTGAGATTTTTTGTTGCCGCAAAGGTAGGTGAAAGCAGGAAGCTGGGAAATCGAAGTTGGTGTTCGAATTGGTCGTTGCCCCGGAAGCAGTTAAATTGTGTGAAATTGCAATGAGATGAAATTCCTCTTCTTCCTGAGCCTTTCGTTCATACTGATCTCCTGCCAACATAAAGATGATGCGGTTAAACCGGTGAGCAAAACGACGGTGTATGATTTCACATCCGATACCTCTGTATACTCCGGTGAAATGAAGCGATATTGGCTGGTACTATTAAAAAAAGGACCGAATCGTACACATGATAGCGCTAGTGCGGCCATGATCCAGGCCGGCCACATGGCTAATATTAACAGGCTGGCAAAAGAAGGTAAGATCATCATGGCCGGTCCCATGGGCTATGATGGTGATCTTAGGGGCATCTTCATCATGAACGGCAAGGACTCGTCGGAGGTTGAGCAAATGGTGCAAAGCGATACCGCGGTTATTACTGGCAGGTTAACGATGGAATACTATCCATGGTGGAGCGAGAAAGGAAAATACATTTTCAAATAGGAATGAGAGTACGCCTCGCTAAAAAAATAAATGCTGTCATTGCGATAGCGGCCGGTGTGTTGGTGACCCTCGTCGTCGTTGTTCTTTTGCAAGTTGCAGGCAAGAGGATTGTCGGCGGTAAGTCACCTGAAGATTCTGCGCTTATTTTTCAACCAGGTAATCTCCGCCCTTCGCCCCATTCTAACTATGAATTAATGGGCTTCACCATTGGTCTTTTCTTAGGAACGATAGTTACAGGTATTCTTGCCAAAACAAAGGCACGCCATCTTTGCCTTCTTATCCCATTATTCTCTCTCTCGCTTATTATTCTTCTTCCATGGAAATTTAACCTGCAGAAAGAACTGTTGCTGCTCTTCCTTCCGATGTGGATGCTGATCAGTCTCTTTGCATGGTATTGCGCTCATTGTCTCTCACGATTCCGTGCACGGCGGAAACTGGCTTCTATTAGATGAGCTACGTGAGTAATCGGGAATCGGCCCCATCATTAGAGAGGGGATTGCTTCGGCCTTGAAGTTGTTTCTAATTGAAGTACCTAATGGCCTCGCAATGACGACGCCATTTCGACCTGGTACGCCTTTGCAACTTCCCGTGCTTTATCTGCGAAATCCTTGCCACCAGACGCATAGATAATGGCGCGGCTTGCATTGACGAGGATACCCACGTCAGCATTCATCGCCTTCTCGGAGATTTCCTGGAGACTGCCTCCCTGTGCGCCGACTCCAGGTACGAGGAAGAAATGATCAGGCATCAAATGTCGGATGTTGATGAATTCGTCGGCCTGTGTGGCACCGACTACAAACATCAGGTTATCGGGATTTCCCCAACCAGCCACTTTCTCCATGACGGTCTCGAATAAATAAGTAGTTTGTTGTCTTGTAGTGTGAACACCCTCCTCGAGAACCTCTTCTTTTTCTATTATTCGTTTCAACTCGAAGTCCTGTGCTCCCGGATTTGAAGTTAGCGCGAGTACGATCGCCCATTTGCCTTCATATTGCAGGAATGGACTCACACTATCCTCACCCATATAAGGTGCGACCGTGATCGAATCGAAAGGCATCGTCTCGAAGAAAGCTTTCGCGTATTGCTGGCAGGTATTCCCTATGTCGCCGCGTTTCGCATCGGCGATAGTGAAATGATCGGTCCCAATATATCTTACCGTGCGCTCCATGGTGTCCCAACCCCTAGCGCCTGAAGCCTCATAGAATGCAGTGTTGATCTTGTATGCCACGCAAAGATCCCTTGTGGCATCGATGATAGACTTATTGAATTCAAATATCGGATCCGGTTGAGTAAGGAGATGAGCAGGAATTCGGGTAATGTCTGTATCCAATCCCACACACAGATATGACTTCTTCTGCCTGATAGTTGTGATTAATTGTTCGCGGGTCATGGTGCGAAGGTAACTGGTAGTTGATTAGGTTGATTGTTCATCAGTTTAACGTTTAACAGTTTAAAGGTTTAAGGGTTGTGAAATCAGTAATTTCCCTACAAGATGAATTTTCTGAAACCAGAACCTTAAACTTTTAAACACTTAAACTCTTAAACGGTTAAGCTTCCCTACAATTTCTGAGAGCACGTCGTCATCGTCCCACTCCTCCTCGATGCCTGGTCGCTTCATTACATCCTGCATGATGCTCTCCTGTAGTCTTCCTTTCTTCAACGCCTCGCTGTATCGTGTATGTGGGCTGAATGTAACCTGCGAGTAGGCGGGTATCCACTTGTCCGGGAATTTTTCATGGAGGCGCGCCTCGATCTTTTTTTGAAGGAGGAATTTCGGATCGGCCGTACGCTCGCGCATCTCCGTAAAATTGTTCACGGCGAGATCGGCAATGGCATCCGCATCCGGCTTCCTGGTCTCCTGGAAGGCCTGCAATGTCTTCTTCCAATCACCCTGACTGGATTCAACCAGTTCATCTAGAATCCTACAATCCTCGAAGCCGCAATTCATTCCCTGGCCGAAAAAGGGAACTATGGCATGAGCCGCATCGCCGATCAGTGCAAAGCGATCTTCTCGAACCCACGGATAACATTTTACAGTGACCAATGAAGAAATAGGATTTCGCAGAAATTGCTCTCCGAGATCAGGAATCAACGACAGCGTATCCGGGAATGTCTTTTTAAAAAATTCAATTGCTTTCTCACTTGTGTCAAGGTTTGCAAAAGAATGCTCTCCAACGAATGGGAAAAAAAGCGTGCAGGTGAAACTTCCATCCTGGTTGGGCAACGCGATCAACATGTAATCTTTCCGTGGCCATATATGCAACGCGTTTTTCTCCAGGAGAAAACTACCCGACGGGCCAGCAGGAATGGTCAGTTCCTTATACCCGCAGTCGATATAATACTGATGATAGTCGAAAAGGGTATGCTGGAGTTGGTGTTGCAGTCTCGTTGCCGAGTATGCTCCATCGGCGCCAAAGATGAGATCGGCTGTGACATCAGTGATGTCGCCGGAAGTTATGTTTTCAAACTGAACGCAATTGGTATTCCAATCAATCGAAGTGCATCTCTCCCCGAAGTGAATATTCACCCCTTGCGATTCCGCCACCGTCATCAATCGCTTGTTTAGTTCCGCCCTGGAAATCGAGAGAATATACTGACCTTGCCTACCATAAGGCTGGAAGGCAGTTGAGCCGTCTAACCCATGAATAAATCTGCCATGCATCGGTATGGCGAGATTTCTTATCTCCTCGGCGAGTCCCACACGCTCGAGTGCCAGCAATCCACGATCGCTCAACGCAAGATTGATGGATCTTCCCGCTTCGGCTTGCTCCTTTCGCATGTCAGTGCGCCGTTCATAAATTGAAACGCTATAATTTCTCCTGGTCAGATAAATCGACAGTAGCGAACCTACGAGACCGGCACCGGCGATGATTATTTCTTTTTTCATTGACGATGGTAAGGACAGTGTGAGTAGTCAATGGTGAATAGTGAGTGTCTTCACTAAAGCTGATCTTTCATTACCATTCCCAACTCTCATTCCTAATTTTATTAAACTATTGTATGCCATATTCTCGACTCAAAAACATTCCGCATATTAAATCCATTTTCAACAATAGGGTAGCCATTCACTATTCACCATTCACTACTCACCGCTCACCTCACCGTTCCAGAATGGAAGATATGATGTTCCCAAATCTCCACACTTCCTCGAACGTATTATAAAGCGGAACGGGAGCTACTCGAATGACATTTGGTTCACGCCAATCGGCAATTACACCACGATCACTTAACTCTGCAAATATCTCTGGTCCGCGCTCGAGCATCAGCATCGATACCTGGCAACCACGCTCTCTCGCAGACTCAGGAGTAATCACTTCGATCACCTCGCGATGTTGCCTGCCGTTGATTTCCTGCAACACGAAATGAAGGAAGCCTGAGAGTTGTTTCGATTTTTCCACCAGACTATCTATTCCAGCATCTTCAAAAATATCGAGTGAAGCATTGTGTGCGGCCATGGATAATACCGGCGCGTTACTCAGCTGCCAACCTTCCGCGGTAGGGATAGGCTCGAATCCCTTTTCCATTTTGAATCGCGTTTCTTTCTTAAACCCCCACCATCCCGCGAAGCGTGGCAAATCCGCATTGGCCACATGTTTTTCATGTATAAATGCGCCCGCAACACCTCCGGGCCCGCTGTTGAGATATTTATAGGAACACCAGCACGCGAAATCGACGTTCCAATCGTGCAGGGAAAGCGAGACATTTCCCGCCGCATGCGCGAGATCGAACCCCGCATACGCCCCGGTGGCTTGTGCGGCATTTGTGATAGCCTTTATATCATAGAGCTGCCCTGTATAATAATTCACCCCTCCAAACAATACAAGAGCAACCGATTCCGCGTGATGCTGGATGGTAGCAACAACGTCTTCCGTTCGCAACGTATGCTCACCTGCCCGTGGCGATACTTCGATGATTGCCTCACCTGGATCGAATCCATGATACCTTACCTGTGACTCAAACGCATATTGATCTGAAGGGAATGCCCTCGACTCGCATATGATCTTAAACCTTTTCTTGTCCGGCCTGTAGAAACTCACCATCAATAAATGAAGGTTAACAGTGAGTTGATTCATCACCACTACCTCGTGCGGAAGACAACCAACGATTCGGGAAAGTTTGGACGGGAAAATCTCATGGTAGGATAGCCACGGATTCTTTGCATGAAAATGTCCTTCTACTCCAAGCTTCGCCCAATCGTCCAACTCCAGGTTTACATATTCCCGAACTGCCTTCGGCTGGAGACCTAGAGAATTACCAGTGAAATAAATGGCCTCCCGGTTGTTATGAAGCGGTACATGAAATCGTTCGCGAAATTTCCGCAAGGGATCCTCAGTATCTCTCTTCCTGGCGAATGCCTCTGTATTCTCAAACTGCATGGTTTCAATTATCCCGTGGTGGATGATAAGTGGGTTTTCAAATGGTTGCAATTACTTTTAATTCTATGGCTATCGGAGTCGGCAAGCTCTTTACCTCTACCGTAGTTCGGCAGGCCTGCACGTTTTTAAAGTAGTCACTATAGATTTTATTATATACGGGGAAGTCACGTTTCATGTTAGTCAGGTAAACCGTCACATCGATGATCTTTTCCCAGCTGCTACCGCTTGCTTCTAAAACCGCCTTCACATTTGCGAAAACGGAATGACATTCCGCCTGAATATCGTACTTGGTGATGTTGCCCTCGCCATCCAACTGTAAGCCCGGAATCGAATTGTCTTTCGGATTGCGCGGCCCTATGCCAGATAAGAATAATAGTCCGCCCGCCTTTCGCGCGTGTGGATACGCACCAAGAGGGGAAGAGGCATTTGGAGTGTTGACGATGTCTGTCATGATTCTTTAATTGAATGAGCTGTTACCACGATTATTTCTTCGGTCTAAATCTCAATGAAACATATCTATACTAGAGTTCGATACACACATTCTTTGCTTCCGTAAAGAACCGTAATGCCTCCCACCCTCCTTCTCTTCCAACCCCGCTATTCTTCATGCCACCAAATGGAGTGCGTAGGTCGCGCAGCAGCCAGCAATTAACCCAGATGATGCCACAATCAGTCTTGGCGGCTACTCTATTGGCCCGAGACACATCTTGCGTCCAAATAGTGGCTGCGAGGCCATAAGCAGTTGCATTCGCCAACTGCAATGCTTCCTCTTCCGTTCGAAAAGTTTGGAGACTCACCACTGGTCCGAAGATTTCCTCCTGGTTGGTCTGGCAATCCTGACCAAGTCCCTCGATTATCGTCGGTTCAATGAATAGCCCCTTCGCACATCTACCTTTAAACGTTATTGCGTTTCCTCCACAAAGAATCTTTCCTCCTTCCTGTTTCGCAGTATCGATACAACGCAAGATCTTATCGAAGTGCGCCCGGCTGACAATGGCACCCTGGGCTGATTTTTCTTCCATCGGATCGCCGACTACGAGTGCCTTTGCCCGATCAACGAACTCGACTTTAAATTTTTCATATACCGACTCCTCGACCAAAATCCTGCTTCCGCAGAGGCATATCTCGCCCTGGTTGCTAAAAGACGATTGAAGGGCAGTAGTCATCATCTTCTCCCAGTTGCAATCCGCGAAGATGATATTGGGGTTCTTGCCGCCAAGTTCGAGGGATAGTTTCTTGAATTTTGGTGCGGCAAGAGCTGCAATTCTTTCGCCGGCGCGTGTGCTACCCGTAAATGAGATCGCCTTAACCAAAGGATGTTTGACGATGGCCTCTCCCGTCGTATTTCCTGCACCGTGTATGATATTTAGAACCCCATCAGGTAGGCCGGCCTCCCTGACAATATGAGCTAACAGGTAGGCAGTCACGGGTGTCACCTCCGAAGGTTTTGCAATCACACAATTTCCTGCCGCCAGTGCGGGAGCAATCTTCCAGGTAAACAGGTACAAGGGGAGATTCCATGGTGAAATGCAACCGACAACGCCTATTGGTTGACGAAGCGTATAATTAATCGCACGATTCTCCATTGTATGACTGTCAGAAGAGAAATGCATTATGCCCGTTGCGAAAAACCGAAAGTTAGCAGACGCTCTCGGGATATCAACGCGCTTGCTCAGCCAAAGAGGCTTACCGTTGTCTGTGGTCTCCGCAATGGCTAGTGCTTCCGCGTTTTCATCGATTAATTCTGCTATCCGGTTAAGGACTCTGAACCTATGTTCAACAGAAGAAGCCGACCAGGCAGGAAATGCTTTCGTGGCAGCCTCCACCGCTTCATTTACATCATTCTCATTGCTATCGGGAATCTGGCCGATGTGTTCACCGGTAGCAGGATTAATGTTATCCATGTAGTTGCCGGATAACGGGGGTTGAAATTGGCCGCCGATGAAATTATGTATGTCGTTATAAGAGGTTAAATCCATTTTTGTGTTTCACGCAAAGGCGCTAAGGCGCAGAGTTTAAAAATATATATGTGATACTACTCCGAGAGGTCACTTCCTAATTCCCAATTCCTAATTACCAATTACTAATTACCTCGCACTAGGTCGTGCCCGTTCGGCCCCCATCCACCGCTATACTCACACCATTGACATACGAAGCAGCCGGTGAAGCCAGGAATGCCGCCATGGCAGCAACTTCCGCGGACTCCCCAAATCTTTTCATCGGGACCTCTTCCTGCATGTCCCTCTCCACATCTGAGGTAGAGATGCTCCTCGCCGCAGCAATATTTTTTATGAGCGTCTCTAATCGCTGCGTTCGTGTAAAACCGGGAAGTACATTATTAACGGTAATGTTGAATTGTCCCAATTCATTCGACATCGTCTTGGCCCAACTCGCAACCGCACCCCTTATGGTATTAGAAACTCCAAGGTTCTTCAATGGAATTCTAACCGACGTAGAAATTATATTGATGATGCGGCCGTACTCTTCCTTCTTCATCGCTGGTATCACTGTTTTAGCAAGGATGTGGTTACATACCAGGTGTTGATTGAAAGTCTGGAGGAATGCCTCTTCGGAAGCCTCTATGATGGGACCAGCTGGAGGGCCTCCTGTATTATTAACGAGTATGTGTACTGAACGACCTGTCATGAACTCGCCAAATATCTTTTTCAATTCTGCAGGTTGATTGAAGTCCACGACGAGGTATCCATGTTCCTGGCTTTTTGTGCGATTGAGACTGCCTGAAACTTCCTTTAAAGCCTGCTCATTTCTTGCGAGTAATGTACAGGATGCACCAAGTAAAGCGAGCTCCTCCGCAATAGCTTTTCCTATGCCCTGTGTACTTCCACAAACAATAGCTGACTTCCCTTCGAGCGATAGATTCATAAAGTCAAACCTAAGTAAAAAGTTGTAATTTCCGATCAGTTATCCAACCGTGGAAGCAAGCATCAACAGTTCGCATTAAAGAGCAAACAATGATTAAATGTTAGCCAGGATAGGATAACAGCGTATTCTCTGCGCCTTTGCGCCTCTGCGTGAACCCTAAAACCTAAACTTTAAACTTTCCATATGGCCGTAATCGCCCCTTTCAACCTGAAGAAATGGATTGAAGAGAACCGTGAACTGTTGAAGCCGCCGGTAGGCAACCAATGTGTCTACAAGGACGCTGAGAATTTCATTGTCATGGTAGTGGGCGGCCCCAATGCCCGAAAAGACTATCACTATAACGAGAGTGAAGAGCTGTATTACCAGGTGGAGGGAAATATAGTCTTAAAAATCATCGATGATGGCGTCCCTAAGTCTATTCCCATTAACGAAGGCGACTTGTTCCTGCTGCCACCGAAGACGCCACATTCGCCACAGCGTGGACCTAATACCGTGGGATTGGTGATTGAAAAAGTAAGGGAGGATGAAGAGGATGAGAAGGATGCGTTTTTATGGTTTTGCGAGAACTGCGGAAATAAACTTCATGAAGATGTGCTATTTGTGAAGGACATCGTCAAGCAACTCCCTCCCGTAATGGAAAAATTCTGGGGGAGCACGGAATTGCGAACGTGTAGTAAGTGCGGTACGGTGATGGAGCCGCCGGTTAAGAGGGTCTAACGTTTAAGGGTTTAAAAATTCACCATATAAGTGCATGTACGGATTTTTTTTCTTCAATAGTGCCACAGGGGCTAGAAATTTTGACCGCAGATTGTCATGATGGTTATGATTTAAGTATGATTTTAAGAGATATTCTTTACAAGCCACAGTAATTTTCGGTTTTTTGGAAGCTAATAAACGATTCGGATTTGGGCGGAGGTCACTATGATTGCAGTTTAGGATCATTATGGCCAATAATTATATACACTCCGCCACGACATCTCTCATCATCAAGTCATTCTATACTGTTTATAATCACCTTGGCTATGGATTTCTTGAGAAGGTTTATCAAAATGCTTTGTGTATAGAATTAAGAAAGCTTGGTCTGGAATGCATAGCGAACAACCCCATAGATGTATACTACGACGATCAAAGAGTGGGACTCTATATTGCGGATATAATCGTCAACGGTGTCGTCATAATCGAAAATAAAGCTGCAGAAAGCCTGTGTTCCAAACATGAAGCACAACTTCTTAATTATTTGAAGGCAACGAACATAGACGTGGGCCTATTACTTAATTTTGGTGAAAAGCCTGAATTTAAAAGGAAAGTGTTTAGTTCTAAGTATAAAAATCTGACTTATCATAACAATCTTGATAATCTGCGGTCAAAAAAATGAAAATCGATATCCACACCCATATTATGCCCTCCGAAATGCCCAACTGGACACAAAAGTTTGGCTATGGTGAATTCATTCACGTTGAACACCGCAACTGTGAGGCGTGCATGATGAAGGGCGATAAACTGTTTCGGGTGGTCGAGGAAAATAGCTACGACGAAGCGAAACGAATTGTGGAAATGGAGGAGACGGATGTATCGATGCAGGTACTGTCAACTATTCCCGTATTATTTAATTATTGGGCGAAACCACAGGATGGATTGGAGACGTCTCGATTTTTCAACGATCACATCGCAGGTGTTGTGGATCGACATCCAAAAAAATTTATAGGGATTGGCACAATCCCTCTGCAGGACATTGATCTTGCTATAAAGGAAATGGAAAGATGTGTGAAGGAATTGAAGATGCCCGGTCTCGAGATCGGTTCTAATATCAATGGCAAGAACTTATCGGAGAAAGAATTTTTCCCTTTCTATCAGGCGGCAGAAGAAATTGGATGCGCCCTTTTCGTACATCCGTGGGAGATGATGGGTGAAGACCAGATGCAGAAATATTGGTTGCCCTGGCTGGTAGGAATGCCTGGTGAGACGTCGAGAGCCATTTGTTCGATGATCTTCGGCGGCGTGTTTGCTGCATTTCCGAAACTGAGGGTTGCATTCGCCCATGGCGGTGGATCATTTCCTTTTACTATAGGTCGTATACAACATGGATTCGATGTGCGTCCGGATTTGGTCGCGGTCGATAATGACATCGCGCCCATTGACTACATTGGAAAGTTCTGGGTGGACAGCCTTGTGCATGATAAGAAGGCATTGGAATATCTCATCGACCTGTTTGGAGACGAAAAGATTTGTTTGGGAAGTGATTATCCTTTTCCACTCGGCGAACAACACCCAGGAAAGCTCATTGAGAAATTAAAACTCGGAAAAAAATCTTCGCGAAGGCTATTGCAAAAGAATGCGGAGGAATGGCTGGGGATTGGTTGAATGAGTTGAATAAGTTGATTGAGTTGATTAAGCCCAGTATTCGAATTTCATCAATCAACCCAATCAACCCAATCAACCCAGTCAACTTCTTCAGCTAAAACAGATCCGGATAATCGGTTATAACCCCATCAACTCCCAACTTCTTCAACTCCTCAATTTGCTCCCTCGTATTTACCGTCCATGGGATTACCTTCATTCCCTCCCTATGGCACTTCCTTAAAAGTTTGCTGTTGACTAGCTGAAACGCGGGGCTGTAAATAGTGGGTGTAAATCCGAGTGCTTTAACCTGCTCTTCCAAGGTTCTCGTATCATCCTCTTCTATCAACATGGCCGTTTTTATCTCCGGGTATTTCTGGTGGAGATATTGAAGCGTCCTGAAGTCGAAGGACTGTATGATGACGTAATTCTGAATTCCTTTTTGTTTGATCACATCCATCAATAGCTCCACAAACTCATCCGGCTTCGGTTGAAACACGCCGTCGAACTCGGGATTGCTCTTTGTTTCAATGTTGTAATAGGGAAATGGGCGCTTACTGGTAGTCATGTACGCCTGTACATCATCGATGACGTCGGTAAGTAATGGCTTTACGACCTTCATCTTTTTCTGGCTGGGAAACCTGGGGTGTGGCTTTAGTCCGACGTCGAATGTCTTCACGTCATTGTAGGTCATCCAATAGATGTTGAACTTTCGTTCCTCGCGCTGGCCCATATGAGTACCATCCGGCTTGGTAGTGATCTCCTCTCCGAACCACTGTTCATGAGACAGTACCACTTTCTTATCCTTGGTAATCACAACGTCCATCTCTAATGTGGTGACGCCAAGATCAAGTGCCGTACGCATGGCGGGTATGGTATTTTCCGGCATAAGACCCCGGCAACCTCGGTGGCCCTGTTTGTCAAATTCCTGCGTCATGGAAATAGAATTTTTTCCCTGTTTTGCGGGCGTGCATGCCAGGCAATATAATACGAAAGTGAAAATTGTGTACTTCATGAATTAAATACCTCTGCCTTTCTTTGTTCCATCAATTCAGCGATTCGTTTTGCATCGCCGTCGCCGTTTCTTAACTCGCGGATAATATTATCATAGCTCTTCTCATCGCGATTCTGGCTAAGCTTGAAAACATTATCGATCTCCTCAACAGTTATTTCGAACGCCACAATCGCCTTGATCAGTCGCTCGACGTAGTCAGTAGGAATATCATCAAAGTTCGAGCCTGATGTAGGATTGTTCTCGAAATGATTGGTGGTCCTCCTCAAGACTTCTAAAAGTTCCGCTTCATCGAGAAATCGTATCGTACCCTTCGCATGGACGCTCATGTAATTCCAGGTGGATGCCTGTTGTTTGTCGGCATACCAACTTGCACTGACATACGAATGGGCGCCGGTGAATACAGCCAGTACGTTTGGATTCTGCAAAAACGCCTTATGATGATCCGTGTTCCTCATCATATGGCCCGTCAGGAACAACTTACTGTCCTTCTCGTCTATGAAGACGGGAACCTGCGTGGCAATCGGCTTACTCGCCTGGTTACATCCGGACAGGAAGGCGAAGGGGTGCTCCCGGACGAACTGCTTCACCACGTCCGGATTCTTTTCTTTGAAATCAGGTAGGCT
Organism: Chitinophagaceae bacterium; assembly: GCA_014379965.1. Taxonomy (GTDB): domain Bacteria; phylum Bacteroidota; class Bacteroidia; order Chitinophagales; family Chitinophagaceae; genus VBAT01. The sequence goes on along the minus strand of JACMKU010000180.1, from coordinate 31,006 downwards.
ATACATGGGGCGAAATTAAGATTTCTTGCCTCAAGGAGGTGCAACGTTTTTATTACGGGTGTTGTCAATCGACTAAACTGACTGTCTATGAAACGAATCTTAATGATGAGCAGCCTCCTGGCAATCGTGCTGGTTAGCAATTCACAACAACGGGGCTTCCAGGAAATAAATCCTGTTTTGCATGATGTGAGTTATATTTCAACCTTCGGCACCCTCCCCGATGAATCAGTAAGCGAAACGGCACGCATCCGCACCCACCTTTCCTACGTGCAGCGGTTGCTGAGTGAAACCCCTACTGGTCATTTAAGTGAAAAGCAAAGTACGAACCGCAACCAAATACTATCGGCGTTGCAGGAATACCTCGTTGCCGAAAAGTTTCCCGTGAACAGTGCTTATCCGGGAGAACGAAGACCTTGCTTTATTGATGACAAAGGGACGATTTGCGCAGTTGGGTACCTGGTGGAACAAACACGCGGGCGCGAGATGGCTGAGGTTATAAATAAAAACCATCAATACGATTTTCTTCTCGAGATGAATGAACCTGCCCTCGAAGCGTGGGCCGAAGAATATGGTTTAACATTGGAGGAATGTGCGATGATACAACCAACCTATGGTCCACTTCCCGATCCCCAAACAAGAAGTGTCGAAATCAAGCCTGCCTATGGTGTCTCGTCGGGAATAATGGGTGGAGCAAATCTCGGTGTCCATATTTTCAACATGACGAATAAAGGTCCATACCGTCCGGCGGTAGGCATTGTAGGAGTAATCACAGGCACATCACAGATTTTACTTGGTGTAGCTAACATTAAGAAGTCCACGACGGAGTATTGGATAAATGGGGGGCAGGAAACAACCACGTACAAGAAACAGAACAACTTATCCTACGTCAATATCGCGGTCGGCACGTCAACGCTCGTCACCAGCATCATTAACCTTGCAGTAAATGCGAAGAAAAGGGACAAGAGGAATACATTCAATCTATATAGCTACCCCGATCAAACGAATTCTCTAGCAATGGGGTTCTCCTTCACCAGGAGGATGTGACGTCAGGGAAAAGGCCTTTTCGTGTGTGGTAATCGGTTGCCTGCTTACTTCAATCCGTACATAAAAGAGGCCGCTTACAGAAGCGGCCTCTTTTATCAACCTAATAGGTATCATCGATGTTTTTTCTGCTGACCCGGTGCATAATTCACTTTTGTGTTCATGGACTAGACCGCAGATAATCATGATGATCATGATAAGCCGGATCTAGCATTCAACATAATCAATCATCATTTATCATAATAATCATGAAAATCTGCGGCCCTGTATTATCATGATAAGCCGGATTTAGCTTTCAACCTACTCAATCATCATTTATCATAGTTATCATGAAAATCTGCGGCCCTGTATTATCATGATAAGCCGGATTTAGCTTTCAACCTACTCAATCATCATTTATCATAGTTATCATGAAAATCTGCGGTCCTGTATTCTCATGATACCGTTTCCACCACCTCTTCCGTCGACATATTTGCATTTCTCATCGAAACACTCCTTACAACGTGTGCTGCGAATTCTTCGAATGCCACCTTCGTCACGTTATCATCGCTCACCATCACTGGAATGCCAATATCTCCACCTTCACGAATGCTTTGAACAATGGGAATCTGTCCAAGGAAAGGCAGATCATACTCATCAGCCAGTCGCTTGCCTCCATCCTTCCCGAAAATATAATACTTATTGTCTGGCAATTCGGCAGGGGTGAAATAACTCATATTTTCTACGAGTCCGATGACCGGCACGTTTAATTGCGCCTGTCCGAACATGGCGATACCTTTTTTCGCATCCGCGAGCGCAACATCCTGTGGGGTTGTTACGATAACAGCTCCGGTTACGGGCACTGTCTGCATCAACGTAAGATGAATATCACCTGTTCCCGGCGGCATATCAACTATCAGGTAATCGAGGTCGCCCCAGAATACATCGGTGATAAATTGTCTTATCGCACTGCTGGCCATTGGACCCCGCCATACCACGGCATTCTTTTCATCAACGAGCAAACCAATGCTTATAAGTTTGATACCATAACGCTCCAGGGGAATGATCATCCCTTTACCCTCGATATCCATCATCATCGGCCTTTCGCCTCGCACGCCAAACATGATCGGCACGCTTGGACCATAGATGTCCGCATCCATCAGCCCTACCTTAGCACCGCTCTGCGCGATAGCAAGTGCAAGGTTGGCAGCAACAGTCGATTTACCTACACCACCTTTGCCACTGACTACGGCAATGATGTTCTTTACACCGGGAAGCACAGCCTTATTATCTGTTCGTTTAGTAGTCGTATTAGCTGTGAAGTTGACCTTCACTACCGCATCCTTATTCACCAGCGTCTTGATAGCATTTATGCATGCATTCTTGATGTGGTCTTTCATCGGGCAGGCCGGTGTTGTGAGCACTACGGTGAATGATATATAATATTTTTCGATGACAATATCCCTGACCATATTCAGCGTCACCAGGTCTTTTTTAAGATCCGGTTCCTGTACGGTACGCAGGGCATCCAGCACTTTTTCTTCCGTCATATTCAAAGCTTATGTTAAATTAGATTTGCGATTGCAAAGGTAAACATCCGGAGAGGTAATTTGTTGCCTTATTTGATCAAGTTGTCCTTATTTTTGACTTTCCCTCATGAAGAAAATTTTACTTTATATCGGTCTCATTTTACTGATTCCCACTACAATAAACGCGCAGTTTGAAACCGCTAGGGATTCCGTCGTACAGCTCTATGGCGTTATCATGACGGCGGACAGTCTCGTCGGCATACCAGCGGTAAGCATCATGGTAAAAGGCCAGAACAGGGGAACGATCACCAATGGCGATGGCGTGTTCTCCATCGTAGTACTAAAAGGCGACCAGGTGGAGTTTACCCACGTTAGCTACAAACCAAAGACGATCACTGTACCCCGCAACATCGAAGGCAATCAATATAGCGTGGTGCAATTGATGGTTCAGGACACGGTGTATCTTCCAGCCACTATCATACGACCACGGCCTACTGCTGAACAGTTTGCCAGGGATTTCGTAAGTACGAAGGTGCCCGATGATGATATCGAAATTGCCCGGCGAAACACCGATGCCACCAAGCGCCGGATTCTTATGAAGACGACTCCCGGAGACGGTCGTGAGGCGACTGCGATCCAATTTAATAATATTGCCAAGAAGGCCGTATACTCTGGCCAGGTTCCTCCAATGAACATCTTCAACCCTGCTGCCTGGGCAGATTTTATCCAGGCGTGGAAGCGCGGGGATTTCAAGAACAAGTGAGTTTTTCCAGGTTTACATGGGTTTAAAAGTTTAAACGTTTAAAAGTTTAAGAGTTTAAGGGTTTAAGAGTTGTGATTTCAGTCACTTCCCGACTTAAGGGTAGTTTCTGAAATCACAACTCTTAAACCCTTGAACTATCAAACCTTTAAACTTAGAGCAGCACTCTAAGAACGAATTCCGCCCGATTCAGTAGCTTGCTTCAAAGTTTTAACCAATGACAAATATTTCGGTAGTAGGTGCGGGCACCATGGGAAACGGGATCGCACATGTATTCGCACAAGCGGGTTTCAAAGTAAACATAGTGGATATTTCCCTGGCCCAATTGGATAGGGCGGTTGCCAACATCAGCAAAAATTTTGACCGGCAGATCGCAAAGGGCATAAGCACAGAAGAGCAGAAAAAGAAGGCTCTCGCTAATATTTCCACTCACTCAAACATGAGCGAGGGTGTAAAGAATGCGGAACTCGTGATAGAGGCGGCTACGGAAAACATCGACCTCAAACTGCAAATTTTCGAACAGCTCGACTCACTTTCTCCTAAAGACGCAATCCTTGCCACAAATACTTCCTCCATTTCCATCACGAAGATTGCGGCGGTAACGAGAACGGCGAGCCGTGTGATTGGTATGCACTTCATGAATCCCGTACCAGTAATGAAACTGGTGGAGATCATCAATGGTTACGCGACCAGTAAGGACGTGACTGATAAGATCGTTGAGATCAGCCAACAACTAGGCAAAATCCCGTGTGTGGTAAACGACTATCCTGGTTTTATTGCCAACAGAATACTCATGCCGATGATCAATGAGGCTATCTATAGCCTCTATGAGGGTGTTGCAGGCGTAGAGCAGATTGATACGGTTATGAAATTAGGAATGGCTCATCCCATGGGGCCATTGCAACTAGCGGACTTCATCGGCCTCGATGTATGTCATTCAATCCTGGGTGTATTGCATGATGGATTTGGAAACCCAAAGTATGCGCCCTGTCCCTTACTCGTGAACATGGTGACAGCTGGAAAACTTGGGGTGAAGAGTGGAGAAGGATTTTATGAATATGCTCCTGGAAGTAAAGACCTGCGAGTTAGTAGACGTTTTCTTTAGTGGCAAGCAGTAGTCAATCGGCAACGGGCAATAAGCAATAAGCAATAGGCAATAGGCAATAGGCAATAGGCGATAGGCGATAGGCAATGGTCGTTTGTACTTGTCAAATTTAACTTGATAATTGGCTATTGCCTATTGTCTATTGCTTATTGCCTATTGCCTATTGACTATTGACCTCCACTCCCCGCAATTCCCTCAATTTATAAAATACTTCATCAACCCGGTTCTTCGGTATGCCAATTTTCATCTGGCAGAAGAGTTGCATCTCTTGTGAATGAACGGTACAGTTGTATTGTTTTACCAGCATCATCACCTCATTCATCAACGTATAATCAAATTCAATTGAGTAGCTCACTTCAACTGGCCGTTGTTCGATCGGAGTTACCTGTAGTGCGAGTGAGGCGGCTGTCTTATATGCATTGATCAATCCAGGGACACCGAGCAATGTTCCGCCGAAATACCTGACTACTATGATCAGCGCATTCGTGACTTGCCTGCTATCGATCTGTCCGAGGATGGGCCTACCTGCTGAACCCGATGGCTCCCCATCATCACTGACCCTAAAATTGTTCCCATCGAGCCCAAGTCGGTAGCCGAAACAATGATGCGTTGCCTTGGGATGGTCCTTCTTGATTGCAGCCAGCCTCTCCTTGAATTCAGCAGCGTCCCTGATGGGAAACGCATAAGCTATGAACTTACTTCCGCGATCGCGGAACTCGGATACGGATGGCTTTCCGATGGTATAATAATAATCTGGATCCAACTAGTGTACGGGTTTGTATATTTCGAGCACATCGGTAAATAATGTTTGCTCACTTACTTTTATCATCTTGCTAAGCTCCGGGGCGGCCAACCCATCTTCGACATTCATGTCAGTATTCCTTATCACACGCGCCTCGTCCCATAATCCTTCATCAATAAACGATTCCAACAACCTCGCCCCACCCTCCACAAGTATGCTCTGGATGTTCAATCGATACAACCCATGTGCTACCTGTCGTATCAATGCCTCGTCAGTATTTACCTGGTAATACAATGGGTTCACTCGTCCTTTTTCTGCGAAGTTCGTTGGCCAATCCTCCTCTGGAGTTTGTAACCTACTGTTGAAGACAATGGTCATGCCTTCTTCATCGAATATTTTTAATGAAGAAGGCAGCCGCAAATTCAGGTCTACTACAATCCTAACGGGAGACCTGCCGGGCCAAAACCTTGTCGTAAGCGAGGGATTATCGCCCAGGGCTGTGTTGGTTCCCACCATGATGCCAACCTCCTCCCCTCTCCATTTATGAACTATGAAGTTGGAATAGTCGTTGCTGATCATGAGCCTCTTCTTACCCTCGCCCGCGGAAATCATCCTATTTGCGGTTTCCGCCCACTTCAATATTATATAGGGACGTTTCAACGTTTGGAAACTAAAGAAGCGTTTATTCAATTCCTTACACGCACCCTCCAGGACACCCATCTTCACCTTCAATCCCGCGGCCTGAAGTTTTTCAATCCCTTTTCCATCCACTTCCGGAAAAGGATCGCGAGATCCGATTACTACTCGAGGAATTTTATGACGAATGATCAGGTCCGAACAGGGAGGCGTCCTTCCGAAATGCGAACAGGGTTCTAGATTCACATACATTGTGCTTTCCTGAAGAAGTTTCTCGTTTCCAATATCAATCGCGTTGCTCACAGCGTTGACTTCTGCATGTGGGCCTCCATATGCTTTGTGATATCCTTCGCCGATTATCTGATCATCGTGAACAAGTAAAGCGCCAACCATTGGGTTTGGAGCAACAGACCCTCTACCAAGTTTCGCCAATTCAAGGCACCGATGCATATATATTTCGTCTTCGGTCAGATGTTTCACTCTTAGCGGCAAATATAGACGATTCCGGTTCGGCGAAGCGATGGCTGACTGGCCCGTGATTTCGTAAGTTTGCCCTCATGACTATCCTGCAAGCAATGCAACAGTTGAGACGCGACCTCGGTACAATCTACGAGGAAGGAGAAGTCACCGCCATCAGCAACTGGATAAGCGAAAACATGACTGGTGAGAAGTCGGTTGGAAGACCATTCTTCAAAGATTATTCGTTGTCGGAGGAACAGGAAGTAAAACTGCTGGAATACACCGCTCGCCTTCTTACGCACGAACCAGTGCAATATGTTCTCAATGAATCCTGGTTTTGCGGGCTTAAGTTTTACGTAGATAAGAATGTATTGATCCCACGACCTGAAACTGAGGAATTGGTGGAGTGGGTAATCGCCAATTGCAAATTCCCGGTCGATAAGTTGTCGATCCTTGACATTGGTACGGGTAGCGGTTGCATACCGATAGCTTTGAAGAGGAAAATTCGAAAGGCTGATGTCTGGAGCTGCGATGTTAGTGACGCGGCGCTGGAAGTGGCGCAGAAGAATGCGGCAACCTTAGGTGCAGAAGTCAAATTCCTACAGTTGGATTTCCTCGACGGGAAACAGAGAGATACACTTCCTTCTTTCGATATCATCATTAGCAACCCGCCCTACATCCCTGAAAGAGAGAAGTACAAACTTCAACCTAACGTAATCGAATACGAACCGCGCACAGCACTATTCGTTCCGGATCAAAAACCTCTAATCTTCTATGAGGCCCTCGCCGTCTTCGGAAAAAATCACTTGCTCGCCGATGGATCTATCTATGCAGAAGTACATGAAGATCTGGGAAAAGAGGTAGCTGAATTATTCAACGCTAATGGCTATGCTACGGAATTGAAGAAAGATATGCAAGGAAGAATGAGGATGATAAAGGCCGGGTGAGTGGTCAGCAGTGAGATAGTGAATAGTGAGTAGTCAATGGTGAGTAGACTCCGAACTTCGGTGCTCGCGTACGAATCGAACTGGAAAAACGGGTAGCCATTCACTATTGACTACTCACTATTGACTACTTAACTGTCGCCACCACCTTCGCCCCTGACTTCTTCGACAGTCTCATTATACGAAACACCTCTCCATAATAGGCGGCAGTGTCCGCATTGATGACTACCGTAGGTGTATCAAGTGGAGTCTTACGATATTTTTCGATTGCCTGGACCAACATTGTGTCCATTTGCAAATGGTCTATTTTATTCCCGCCGATGAAATAATTCTGGTCCTTATCAATAGACACCATAATATTCTGCTTCGCCTTCGCATCCTTAGTGCCGCGAGGTATGCCAACCTTCACCACGTTAGGATTGGCAAGTGTGGCCACGATCAGGAAGAACATCAGCAGGATGAAGAGGATGTCATTGAGCGAATCCGTAGACACCTCTGAGGCTTCCTTATGTTTTTTTCTAAACTTCATGTAGCTGATTTATCGGGTAGGTTCCTGTAAGACATCGAGGAAATCGGCGAATGCGACTTCCATTTTGTTTGCCGTCTTATCGATCTGCGTGTTCAGGTAGCTATATGCGAGGTATGCGCCCAATCCGATTAGCAGACCGGTAATTGAGGTAATCAGCTTTGTGTAAATACCTCCGGCGATCGTGCCTATTTCGAATTCGTTAGAATTATTAATGCCGGAAAACAATTGCATCAATCCTACGAGCGTACCAATGAAGCCAAAAATTGGCGCAGCCTTAGCCACAACGGAAAGAAGAGCCAAATTCTTTTCCAGCTTATACATCTCCAGTGTCGCCACATTCTCCATGCTCTTATCGATGCTATCGATCGGCTTGCCGATCCTTTGTATTCCCTTCTCGATGATCCTTGCCACGGGATTATTAGTATTCTTGGCGAAACTCTTCGCAGCCTGGACATTCCCGCTAACGATATGATCGCGGATAATATTCATGAAATTGTTGTCGATCCTTGAAGCATTGCGAATTGCGATCGATCTTTCAGCGAAGACATAGACCGCGAGTAATAACATCACTCCAAGCGGCACCATTATCCAGCCACCCATCATCAATAATTCGAAGAAACTCAAGTGGCCATCGCCGTTGGTATCGCCACCGGTAGATTTTGTAACCTGTTGCAAAGAATCAACGATCTGTAGAAGGTCAAACATAGTTATTTCACTTTAGGTGCGTAAATGTAAGGTAAGACGTTTAATTACGTTTTCTATTATTATTAACAGCCCTGAATAACGAGACATCGCGACTCATTTCGGGAGTATTAAGTGCAGGTCTGTAATGAATAACGTTTAGAGGCGTTGTGTATAGGTTCATAGTATCAGGAGGAAAGAACGAAAAAAACAATGCCGCGTTGTTGATGAAGCGTAAGTTTTGGAGATCTTTAACAAAGTTGATTGGGTTGATTGAGTTGATTAGGTTGATTAAGCTGGAAGGAGCTTGTTGAGCTTAATCAACCTAATCAACTCATTCAACTCATTCAACTCAATCAACCTAATCAACTCATTCAACCCCAATCACCCAATCAACTTTTCGCTGCGGAAGTGCCCGCCTGTTTCACCATCAACGCCTGTATCTGGCGCATGGTTCCTTCCATACCATCAGGGCTGCCATCGAGGAAGATGACATTACCCTTACCGTATTCGGCGAAGTTCTTAACTGCTTCTGTCCACATGCTGAAGAGAATAACATTGGTATCGAGGTTTGCCTGTTTCATTTGTTCTGCCGCTTCCGACATACCCTTGGCCACTTCCTGGCGGAAAAGGGCTACACCCTGTCCACGCAATCTTGCGGCTTCTTTCTCCGCTTCCGCGGCGATCTTCGTAGCATTACCATCCGCCTCTGCGGATTTTGTCTTGGTGATCAACAAAGCCTGTCCCTCATTCTCAGCAGCGGCCTTCAGGTTATTGCTTGCTACCACCTTGCTCATCGAGTCGAGTATCACCTTATCGAATGTAATATCATTGATCTGTAGATCCTGCAGATGGTATCCCCACTCTTCGAGGCTATGATCTACTTCTACCTTCACATACTCTACGATCTCACGACGAAGTCCTAGTACCTCTGCCTGCTTCTTGGTGGCGACAAAAGAACGAATGTTACCCTCAATGGTCCTGATCAACGCCTGCATCAGGTCCCTCTCGGCAATGAACTTAAACGCCACCTTTTTGATCGTTTCCTCATCCGCATTCTGAACGGAATACAATAACATACTCTTGAAATATACATTGGCCTGGTCTTGCGTGACCGCCTGGAACTCCAGTTCGACAGATCGATTTTGTATCGATACCTTCTTGGCTACCGTTTCAAGAATGGGAATTTTCATGTTAAGACCTGGCCTTACGATACGGCGGTACTTACCGAACATGGTGATGACCCCTATATAACCTTGGTTGATCGTAAAGAAGGATCCGAAAAAGATGATCAGCGCTACGATTACCCACCAATAATTGGAAAGAATTTCGGGAAAATCCATAAGAAGAAATTTTAGGTGTTGATTAAGTGGAAAGCCTGCCTTACTTACTTAGCAGCCGATAAAGTTACTGTATGGGCAAGTGATACTAAAAAACATTTTATTCCCTGATGTACACAAGCAACTCCACCCGCCGGTTTTGCTGTCGCCCGGCTACGCTGTTATTTCCTGTCAGCGGTTTGCGATCGGCCCATCCCCGCGCAACGATTGTCAGGTTGCGGGGAGAAACTCGTTGCCGAATCGCCGCTTCCACGGCATTTGCACGATCCACCGATAATTTTTCATTACCTGAAGCCGTACCAGTATTATCTGTGTGGCCCTCCACAACGATCGAATCAATCTCCTTTCCAGTCAGGCGTTTGCTGAACTCATCCAACATTTGATGACTATTACGCTGCAACTCCGCCTTCCCCGATGCAAACAGCACATCTGGAAGTAAAAGTGTGTCGATACGGTAATACCTCGTCGTGGGATTAACAACGGTGGGCGGGTTATCCATATTTTGCCTCACCTTTTGCCTAAGGAACTCATGTCTTTCATCCTGTTCATAGATTCCAGTACGGTTTGCATTCCATTCATAACAGATGCTTTCTCTTGGGTCTTCAGGCATCAGCGAGATATCATCCACATAAACGAAAAATCGCTTCTCCTTAGGAATTCCAGTCTCCCTTCGCAGATCCTTCCTAGCAAAATATGCCAGGGAAATAAATGACTCCTCTCCCGTCGCCGTGTAAACTAGCGACACTTTTTGCCAGTTACTGTCACGAGTGAATTCGCCTTTCTCAGGACGTAGAAAAATTGACGGTGATAAGTTCTGAAGTTTCCTTTGACCAAACAGGAAATCATAGGCCGTAAACAAAACACCTATACTGTCTAAAATAGCATGTGGAGACTTTATGAATAGCTGAAGGCGATATTGATGTCCCTTTCGCAGGCCGCATAGAAGACGGCTGCGGATGAAAGTGCGTTGAAATGGCATTCCAGAATAACCAGCTTCAACAGCCAGGAAACGTTCACCGGAATGAGCTCGATGCACGCCTTTAAAATAATTACTGAATCCATCGCGATTGGTGATCCATGCCTCGGGCGCGCAGTTCACTTTATACTCAGTACATATGTTCTCTTCCTCGAAACTCCCGTTAGCCAGCAAGTCCTGTCCCCATGTAAAAAAAGGAAGCAGTGAATAACATGCTGCAACTAGGAAAGATCTCATGATTGGGTTTTATCGAGTGCGTTCCTCAAATCAACCTTTGCCGGCTTGATTATTCTCGGCCCATACCTGGACCAGGTGTACCATTGTTTCCACCGACTTGTTCATATCCTGGATACTGATGTGCTCCAGCTTGGAGTGTATTGCCTGCTCACCTGCAAAGAGATTCGGGGAAGGCAGACCCATGAACGATAAACGACTCCCATCGGTACCGCCACGAATGCTTTCCATTTTCACCTCCAGGCCGGCTCGTTCTATCGCCTGCCTGGCATAGTCTACAACTTGCGGGTGGAGGTCGAGAATTTCCTTCATATTCCGGTATTGCTCCGTCACATGAAATTCGAAGGAAGCATTTGGATAAGTACGTAGCGTCTCCGCCACCATCGTCCTGAGAAAATCTTCCTTTTTCTTGAGACCAGGAGTATCAAAATCACGGACTATGAATTCGATATTGCATCTCTCAGCAACGCCATCTATTCGCACAGGGTGAATGAATCCTCGTTTGCCTTCGGTAGATTCCGGGGATAGTCGATCTTTCGGTAATGCATCAAGTATGTGACCCGCGATCTTCATAGCATTGATCATCTTTCCTTTTGCGTAGCCGGGATGGGAGATGACGCCGTGAATGACTACTTGCACGCCATCGGCACTAAAGGTCTCATCTTCCAGTGAGCCAGCTTCGCCGCCATCAAGAGTATATCCGAAATCGGCACCCAATTTCTTGAGATCTACCTTTGCTGTACCCCTACCTACTTCTTCATCTGGTGTAAAAAGGATCTTTACTTCTCCATGCTTCACACCAGGATTAGTGAGCAGGAAATTCGCGAGATCCATGATCTCTGCAACACCGGCCTTATCGTCCGAACCTAGAAGAGTTGTACCCGACGCAGTAATTATGTCGTTTCCTATTTGACGATGGAGATATGGATATTCGCTCATGCGCAATACCTGGGAGCTATCATCCGGCAACACGATGTCCTCGCCCTGGTAGTTCCTGTGCACGATCGGTCGAACGTTGGTGCCACTACAATCAGGAGCGGTATCAACGTGTGCACAAAAACAAATCACAGGTACCTTACTGTTGATATTGGAAGGAATAGTTCCGTATACATACCCATATTCATCAATGTGGGCGTCTTTAACACCAATCTGCTTGAGTTCTTCAGCCAGCAACTTACCGAGGTCTTTTTGCTTTTCTGTGGTGGGCTGGCTTGATGACAGGGGATCACTTTGCGTATCGATCTGCACATAACGCAGGAACCTTTCGGAGGCGGTAAACTTGTATTTTTCAAACATACTCTTCGAGGAAGTTTTAATGATCAAAACTGAATTCAAAACAACCTTATCCTAACCCGGTAGAAGGAATTAAAAAATTCCCTGACAAAAAAACCTGGCTACTGCCAGGCTTCTATCTCTTCAAATTTAGTCAATGCTGTCATTCTGAACAATTTTGACAAACAAAAAAACTAAAAACAAGTTCAATTACGGAGTAATAATGAGCGATTTTGGCTGGACCTCCACCAATTCCAGGTCAAATACGAGGTCCTGACCAGCGAGTGGGTGGTTGGCATCGAGTATCACTACCTCCTCTTTTATTTCAGTAATAACTACCTGGAATTGTTGACCCTGTCCATCACTCATCGCCAGCGGCATCCCTATTTCTATTTCCATGTCATTTGGAAAACGATCCTTTGGCATCTCAATCACCATTTCGGGGTTAATCGGACCATAAGCTTCGAGGAATGGAATATTGATTGTTTTCTTCTCGCCTATTGCCATTCCGGTCACTCCATCATCGAAGCCTTTAATAACCATTCCGCTTCCAACTTCGAACTCGAGGGGCTCACGGCCCTCGGACTTATCAAATGTTTCCCCATTAGTAAGTCGACCATGATAATGCACCTTTACCTTGTCGCCTTTTTTGACCTGTTGCATCCTGCTTTGTTTAATTTTTAATAGAATTGCTGCACGGTGAATGCAACGATAACGAAGGTAGCCCAAAATGCCGAACCGGGAATATTTAGCACTTTAAATAAGGAATAAATCCTGAAATTTGTTGATAGTAATTTAACCACCATGAAATTAATTCTTATTCTCATTTCTGTTTTCGCGACGATCACTGGTTCACTCGCGCAGGCACCAACAAATTCCACTTCTAACCAGACACGCATACTCGCCGGAGCGGAGCGAGTCAATGTATACCTACCATTGATCAAAGGTAGAAAGTGCGGCATCTTCGCTAACCATACATCGATGGTGGGTTCTACCCACCTGGTGGATACGCTTCGTAAACTCGGCGTTGATATCAAGGTGATCTTTGGACCCGAGCATGGATTTCGTGGCACTGCCGATGCGGGTGAAAAAATAGGCAACTACATCGATGAGAAGACCGGCATTCCCGTGGTGTCGTTGTACGGCAGCAAGAGAAGGCCATCGCCAGAGGATGTGAAGGACGTAGACATTTTGATTTTCGATATCCAGGATGTGGGTGTTCGTTTTTATACATATATCTCCTCCCTCGAAGAATTCATGGAGGCTGCTTTCGAAATGGGTAAGCCGCTGATGATCCTCGACAGGCCTAATCCGAATGGATTCTATGTTGATGGACCCGTACTTGACAAGAAATATAAATCATTTGTTGGCATGCAGCCCGTGCCAATTGTCTACGGAATGACAATTGCAGAATATGGAATGATGATCGCAGGTGAAAACTGGCTTAGCGAAAAGGCAAACGCGAGACACGATTATTACAAGAACCATGGAAAAAATTCTGTCGATACTCCCTTCCATTTCCAGATTATCAAGTGTGGAAACTATACTCACAACAGCAAGTATGTATTGCCTGTAAAGCCATCACCGAACTTACCAAACATTCAATCGATCTACCTCTACCCTTCCACGTGTTTCTTCGAAGGCACGGTCCTCAGCGAGGGGCGCGGCACGGAAAAACAATTCCAGGTTTTCGGTCATCCCTCATTGCCGAAGAACTTGTATTCCTTTACCCCCAACCCAAATGAAGGCGCAAAGAAGTCTAAGTTGTATGGACAGGTATGTTACGGTTGGGATCTTAGTGGAACCCCTGAAGAAGTATTAAGCAAGACGGGGAACAGGATTCAATTAAAGTGGCTATTGCAAGCGTATAGTTTATTCCCGAAGAAGGACAGTTTCTTCATTCAACCGAAAACGGGTGGCATGGAACTTTCGTTCTTCAATAAGCTTGCGGGTAATAATGAACTTTGGCAACAAGTTCGTCAGGGAAAATCGGAAGAGGAGATCAGGCAAAGTTGGGAACCGAAACTCGCGGAATTTAAGAAGATCCGAAAGAAGTATTTGCTCTATGCAGATTTTGAATAATGATAGAATACCAAGTAAAAAATAAAGAGAACCTTCCCAATACTTTCAACCTGGCGCTTTCCGGCTTCCGAATTGTATTCATGGGCACGCCGGAATTCGCAGTTGCCTCACTGGATGCACTTGTCAAAGCTGGGTTTTCCATTGCGGGTGTAGTAACGGCCCCCGACAAGCCCGCAGGACGTGGAATGAAGTTAACCGAGAGTGCTGTGAAACTATACGCTGTTGAGCATGGTCTGAAAGTGATGCAGCCATCAAAATTGAAGGACCCTACATTCCTTGCTGAACTCAAAGAACTCAATGCCGATCTACAGGTGATTGTTGCTTTTCGCATGTTGCCCGAAGTGGTGTGGAGCATGCCCCGCATGGGTTCGGTGAACCTCCATGGTTCCTTACTTCCGCAATATCGCGGAGCAGCCCCTATCAATTGGGCGGTGATCAATGGAGAGCCAGAGACGGGTGTTACCACATTCAAGCTAAGGCATGAAATTGACACGGGTGATATCTTATTACAGGAATCTTTTTCCGTTGCCGAAAATGAAACAGCAGGCGATGTACACGACAGGATGAAAGACATTGGCGCAAACTTACTTGTGAAGACGGTACGGGGATTGACGGATGGCTCATTGAAAGAAAGGCCACAACCCGTAAACGACAAGGATGCTCTCAAACATGCACCGAAGATCTTCACAGATACATGCAGGATCGATTTTCAAAAGACGACAGCAGAAGTACATAATCTTATTCGCGGCCTCTCCCCATTTCCAGGTGCATTCACAACGTTTGATAACAAGATGCTCAAGATTTATCGCAGCGAAAAAGAAGTCACTCCCCACTTCATTACCCCGGGTGAATATGAAACCGATGGCAGATCGTTCCTAAAATTCGCGTGTCCCGATGGATACATCCAGGTAAAAGAGTTGCAACTTGAAGGAAAGAAGAAATTGCGGGTTGAGGAGTTTTTGAGGGGGTATAGGCCGGCGGCCTCTTAGTCGTGGGAGTTGGCGATTGGGAATGGGGAATCGGGAATTGGGAATTGGTAGAGGTGCAAAGATTGTAAAGACATTTCTGTATCAAGACCGATTCCTGATTCCCAATTCCCAATTCCGGATTCCCGATTCCCAATCCCCACTTCAATAACTAATTTTCACTATAAATTTATCGACCTCACTAATCCCCAGCGTAGTCGCCGCGATATTGCTGATCCGAATATTAAGTCCCTGGTTTTGGCGAATGCCGCTCATCTCGCCCAATACTTTTGCATATACGGCTTTGTTGTTCTCTGGATTGATGATACGCACTACTGTTCCAGAAGGAATTCCATCCTTTAGCAAATAATATTTCGCATCCTGAACCCCATTGCTGGTTCTGAAGATACCCGACGTGACCGTCTCGGTCTTCGAGACGGGAGTCTGTTTTACCTGCTGATCGAACGTAGTCTTGAAGTATCCCTGCCCAGACATGTTAGAAGTTTCTGAGGGTCTTGCCTGTGGTGGTGCCTTCTTTGGTACCTCCTTAACAATCGCCTTTTGTTCAGGCGGATCCTGCTTTTTGACTTCCTCTTTTACTATCGGTTTTTCTGCTACGGGTTCCGTTTTTACGATTGGCTTTTCCACTACAGCTGTCTTCGGTTCCTCCTTAGGAATGTTCGAGGCCAGGGCGACGGGGCCAGTCGTATTGACATAACCGACAATGAGTTTGCTACCTACAGCAAGGTCGTCGTTAGGTAATTTATTCCATTCACGTAGCGATTGAAGAGAAACTTTATTATTAGCATTGCTCACCTTCAACAGCCCTTCCTTTTCTCCCACAACGTAATAAATGGGGATACCCTTTTTTGTCTTCTGCGAAAAATTGGTATCGGTTAACGGGATATTAAGCGTCTGCCCAATAGATAGGCCCTTGTTCATATCGAGGCCATTATACGAAGCAAGAAACTTGGGGTGTACATGATAGAAGCGCCCGATCGAGAAAAAGCTTTCCTTAGAGGCGACGCTATGATCGATATGAAGACCTTTGTCCCCGCTCTTCACCAACAATACTGGTGACTGTGCGAAGGAGGATAGCGAGAGAAGAAGAAAAATGAATAGGCAGTAAACCGGGTTCTTCATATTATCAGGGTTTGGGGTACAAAGATGGGTTTTTAACCCGAATACTTAACCAGGGAAAAATCAACTGGTCTCTTTCAAAATTCGTAATTCTTTTGGATAATAATTGTTAATACGGTTTGGCAATACGTTTATCCATCCAAGCGCATGGCTTTTGTAAATGACTAACTGCCAGCCTTTCGAAGGTGTCTCGATATCTAACTCCTTTCGTTGCAGGTATCGAATCGCCTGTTCATATGATACCTCAACGCGGCCGATGCTGTCACTAACGAGGGAACTCATTGACAAAGCATGATCCGGCACCAGCTTATCCCTCATGAGCTCACCGATACGAACACCCGAATAAACGACCCTGTTGTTCGATAAAAGCAAATGAAAATCATCCGCGTGGTTGGTTGGCCATGCATAGTTAGTGTTCTCGTGTCTGAAGTATTGATCATCGCTATCCCTGACCCATTTTTTGATAACCTCCATCTCTCTTTTCGTTAGCCTCTCCAGCCCCGACCTTATCTTTTGTTTTCGCAACTCTTCAGTATAGCCTGTTTTACGAAAGCAGGCGATGAAGAATCCCTCACCTTTCAGTTTGTCCGGCCAAAAACGATAACCAATAGCACCATTAGTTGACGTAGTAGTAGTGATCCCCCAGGCATGATCAACTTTTAATGGTAGACTTTCGACTCCAAGTTCTTTCAACATCCAATCCATGATCCGCTCGTTTTCTTCTACGGAGTACGAACATGTGGAATAGATGACTATTCCACCTTCCTTCAATGCTGGCCAGGCGTCGAACAGAATCCGTTGTTGTCGTTGGCTGCAGAGTGCCACATTATTCAGGCTCCACTCGTCGATTGCTTCCGGCTCGCGTCGGAATAGACCGCTGCCGCTGCAGGGAGCATCCACGACGATCACGTCGAAAAAACCTTCGAGGCGTGCGAAATCTTTAGGATCGTTGCAGGTTACCACGACATTGCCTGCGCCCCACTTAATAATATTGTCTTTGAGGATGTTGGCGCGAGCACGGATCACTTCGTTGCTGACTAGCATACTTTCGGTAGAGATCAGCGATTGAATATGCGTCGATTTTCCACCGGGCGCGGCACTAAGGTCAAGGATCTTCAGTGGTTGTGTGAGATCTACTGTTTGATTCAACGCCTGTTCGAGAAACATGCTCGAAGGTTCCTGCACGTAGTAACACCCTGCATGAAACAAAGGATCGAAAGTAAAGGATGGTCTTGTGTCCAGGTAATATCCATGACGGGTCCACAGTATCTGTGAACCAGGCATTGGGAGCTCAGCGGTCTTCAATGGATTGTTTCGGATAGCGGTGACCTGTTCCTCGGAGGCGTGTATTCTTTCAAAGGCCCCTTTGTCAAAGCCCGGGGCATCCTTGATAGAATCGATTAGTGAGGGAGGTAGTGGGTTTCGCACAAAAGTCACTTGAATGTAGAAGGTAATAGAATACTCTTTTTCTCAGGGATTGAAAATTTCTTTTTGAGTTGTTTTGAAACTTCAGGGAACTAAACGAATCCACGAGATTGTAAGTATCCCGTTTTACAAATTCTTAATCTCGCCGATTAGATCTTGTAACACCTTCTTCGCATCCCCAAACAGCATGGAAGACTTCGGTCTAAAGAAAAGATCGTTCTCGATTCCCGCGTATCCTGGTTTCATGCTTCGCTTATTGACGATAACTGACTTTGCGAGTTCGACATCGAGGATGGGCATTCCATAGATAGGTGAAGCAGGGTCCGACTTCGCCGCTGGATTCACAACATCATTCGCACCAAGTATTAAGACCACATCCGTGGTGGGAAACTCTTCGTTTGCCTGTTCCATCTCCTGCAATTTCTCATAACTAACATCTGCCTCGGCAAGGAGAACGTTCATGTGGCCAGGCATACGACCCGCAACGGGGTGTATCGCATACTTGACTGTAACTCCTTTTGCCTCGAGTAGTTTTTCGAGATCATGGCATGCGTGCTGGGCTTGTGCTACCGCAAGTCCATAACCAGGAACGATCATCACTTTGTTAGCATAGCTCATGACTACAGCGGCATCCGCCAGGCTGATCTCCTTGAAATGCCCCTGCTCCTTGGAGCCAGCAGCGGGACCTGTCTTGCTACCACCAAATGAGCCGATGAGGACGTTGGCCAGTGAACGATTCATGGCCTTGCACATGAGAATAGTTAGTAGCGTACCAGCGGCTCCCACGAGAATACCGCCGGTCAGCATCACTTTATTATCATACAGGAATCCACCGCAGGCCGCGGCTACACCCGTAAAGGAGTTCAATAAGGAAATGACAACGGGCATGTCGGCACCTCCGATCGGAAACACGAAGAAGATGCCGTATAGCAGGGAAAGAACGAATATGCTGTAGAATAATATTGGTGTGCTCTCGGGTACCCAACCAATCAAATAGGTGGCTAACCCAAGAATGACGACGAGTAGAACGATGTTAAAAATATGCTGCCCATTAAAAGAAAAATCCTTCACCTTACCATTGAGTTTTCCCCAGGCAATCATACTTCCAGCGAAAGAAACCGATCCAATGATGAGACCGAGGAGGATAATCAGGATCTTTCCATAAGGATAGTCTGGACCACCTACCTGATCGAGGGAAGACAATGGGGGATAAACCGTCCATCCACTAAATGGAGGCTCATGGATTAGGTGGTTGAATTCAACGATCGAAATCAACGCCGCACATGCCCCGCCCATACCATTGAACATACTCACCATTTCCGGCATTGCCGTCATCTTCACTTTCTTCGCAGCGAGTGTACCTACAATTGTACCGATAGCGATACCACCGAAAATCCAACCGTAGTTGCCGAGTTTATTACCAGCCTCATCCGTATACAAAAATATAGTTCCGAGAATGGCTATAACCATGCCTGCCGCCGCGATAAGATTACCCTGCCTGGCCGTCGCAGGGTTCGAAAGCATTTTCAGTCCCAGGATGAAAGTGACGGATCCAATAAGATAGCAGAGTGTGAGTATATTTAATTCCATAGTAAGCTTCGTGAGAATTTATGCAAGGAGTTCTGGCTTTCAACGTTTCTTTTTCTTGAACATTTCGAGCATACGATCAGTCACAACAAACCCACCTACCACGTTAAGCGTGCCTAGCACCACTGCGAGGAAACCTAGAATCAACGCGAGGTAGTTGTCACTCTCCGCCTTCCCCATTACGATGATCGCACCAATGATTACCACTCCGTGGATCGCATTTGCACCGCTCATAAGCGGCGTATGCAATACACTCGGCACGCGACCAATGATCTCGATACCTACGAAAATCATCAGGATCACGATATAAATGATCTGCTGGTTCGCCGTAATCCAATTCAGGAAATTTTCCATGCTCTGCTATTTTATTTATTTTGTCCGCGACAGAATGATGCCTTAATGCTTTCTCATTTCACTCTCTCATGCACTATTTCGGATCCGTGTGTGATGCAACTTCCTTTCACAAGATCGTCCTGCCAATTAAGATTCATCTCTCCTTCTTTCGTAATAATTAGTTGTAAAAAATTCAGCACGTTCTTTCCATAAAGTTTGCTCGCATCCGAGGGCATAGTGGCAGGGAGATTGGAATTGCCGACGATGCTCACACCATTGTGGCGCACCGTCTCATTATTGCGTGTGAATGGCGTGTTGCCTCCGGTAGCGGCAGCAATGTCAATGATGACTGAACCATTTCTCATGGCGTCGATCATTTGTTCCGTAATGAGAATGGGCGCCTTCTTGCCAGGGATCTGCGCCGTGGTGATTACGATATCCGCCTTCGCGATGCTATCGGCTATGCGCTGCTGCTGTTTTTGCTTGTACTCTTCCGATTGTTCTACTGCATACCCGCCTCCCTTGCTGGCGTCTGCCGCACCCTCCACCTCGATGAACTTCGCACCGAGACTCATCACTTCTTCTTTAACGGCTGGTCGGGTATCGAAGACCTCCACCACAGCGCCAAGTCGCTTTGCTGTCGCAACGGCCTGCAAGCCTGCGACACCTGCACCGAGTATCAACACCTTTGCAGGCGCAATGCTTCCCGCTGCGGTCATGAACATCGGAAAATATCTTACATAATTGTCGGCGGCGGTCAACACGGCCTTATAACCGGCAATGTTAGCCTGCGAACTGAGGACATCCATCGCTTGTGCACGGGTTGTACGAGGTAACATGTCGAGGGAAAATGTAGTGACGCCTTTCGCCGCCCACGTTTTCATCTGGTCAACGTTGAAAAGCGGCTGGTATACTCCGACAAGTACTGCAGTTGATTGCAGGGTCTCGAGTTCTTGTGACGGCGGTGGATGGATTGCAAGCAGGATCTGGGCGGATTTCAGGACATTATTCCGATCGGTGACTTGTGCGCCGGCTTTCTCATAATCGCTGTTGGTGCAAAAGGCTTTTTCGCCTGCGTCTTTCTCTACTAATACCGTGATTCCTTTCTTGGTGAGTGTGGCCACTGCTTCTGCTAGCAGCGATACCCGTGTTTCATGCGATGGTTCCGTAATAAGGCCGATAGTCATTCAGTTGCCGGTTTCGATTGATAGGGAGGTTTCGGGTTGAAAGATACAGGTTTCACGCAAAGCCGCAAAGTTCCGCTATGGTTTCACGCAAAGTCGCAAAGATTCGCAAAGACGCAAAGGCTTCCTGGCGGAGGTAATATCAACTTTTTTTAATTCTTTGCGGCTTTGCGATCTTTGCGACTTTGCGTGAAACAAAATGCATCGCATATTAGAACCTTACGACAAACTCCCTCTTCTCCCTAAACTCCTCCCTGAAGAAAACAATTCCGATAAAGAACAGGTCAATCGTACACCTTACCTTCGGATGTTCCCGCACTTTTTCCCATGCCGCCTCCATCTCCTCACTCCAGTGGATGTCATCGAATATCAGGATCGACTCGTTATTCATCTTTGGCAAGAGTTGGTGAAAGTACCTGAGCGTCGGCTCCAGTCGGTGGTTGCCGTCGATAAAGCAGAGGTCAACTGTTGATAGCGGTTCGATCAAATGTCCAAGAGTATCGTCGAAATTGCCTATCACCGACGAAACATTGCCCAGACCGAGCCGCTGGAAGTTCTTCCGGGCTTTGCTTGCAATTTCCTTCGACCCTTCGATCGTGATGACCTTCGCTGTAGGATTTCCGAGGGATAGGTAGGCAGTGGAAATTCCAAGGGAGGTTCCCAACTCTACGACGGTCCGTGGCTGGAAAGTCTTGACCATTCGATAAAGTAGTTGTCCGAATTTCCTGGGCTTCGCCGCTCGTTTCGCCAATGACGCGACTGTACGGTGAGCAGCATTGCTGGACGTGGAGCCTGCACCCATGTCGTCAATCTGCAAGGGCTGATGATCCTTCAAAAGTGCATGACGAAGCTCTTCCACCTTATCATATTCTGGATAATGGCCCTCATCATTTAAAATTCGGGTGATGAAATTGAAGACAAATGGAGAATGCATTCCGTGGCCCTTACCATTAGAAGCCGACACGTAGTAGTTGAGATATTTCCCGGCTATTTTGAAAAAACTATACACGGTAAGGAATGTAAAATGTAAAATGCAAAATATAAAATGTAAAAGTAAGGTCGAAGCGGCGTTTTAACTGCATTCCTCTAAAACGACCTCTTATTTCAGTTTAGATTTTGCCTTTGCTGATGGCGGCACTTGCCATTTGTCGTAACTTGCGCCTATGCAACAATACCTGGACCTACTTATTCACATACGCGATAATGGCGTTGATAAAACTGATCGCACAGGTACTGGTACCAAAAGCTGTTTCGGCTACCAAATGCGTTTCGATCTGCAAAAGGGGTTTCCACTGGTTACAACCAAAAAAGTGCATATGAGGAGCATCATCTATGAGTTGCTTTGGTTTCTGAAGGGAGAAACTAATATCGCCTATCTAAAAGAAAATGGGGTTAGCATTTGGGATGAATGGGCAAATGAAAACGGAGATCTGGGTCCGGTTTATGGCAAGCAATGGCGGAGTTGGGAAGGTAAGAATGGTAAGGTGGTCGACCAAGTTAAGGACCTTATTCAGCAGATCAAGAGAAATCCCGACAGCCGCCGACTCATCATCAGTGCGTGGAATGTCACCGAGCTTCCTGAGATGGCTTTAATGCCTTGCCATACCATGTTCCAATTTTACGTGGCCGATGGAAAGTTAAGTTGTCAGTTGTACCAACGATCAGCTGATGTGTTCCTCGGAGTTCCGTTTAATATTGCATCCTATGCATTACTCACACAAATGATCGCGCAAGTGTGTGATTTGGAGCCAGGAGACTTTGTCCATACGTTTGGGGATGTTCATATTTATAAAAATCATATTGACCAGGTAAATCTTCAACTCACTCGCACGCCTTTTCCACTGCCGGTGATGAAACTAAACCCATTGGTAAAGAATATTTTCGACTTCTCATTCGAAGACATTCAGCTCGAGAATTACACGAGTCACCCGGGAATAAAAGCTCCGGTGGCGGTATAAAAACCATTGGCATTCTGGTTTTGAATTGTAAAATGCAGAATGTAAAATGTAAACTTGGCAGAGAGTAGAACTTACGACTTGGAAGACAGACTTGTGAAATTTGCCGTGAAAATAATAGAAGTATGCGATCTGCTCCCTAAAACCAAATCCGCAAGCAATCTTGAAAATCAAATATCAAGAAGCGGTATTGCTCTTGCATTAATGTACGGTGAGGCGCAGGCTGCGGAGTCTCGCGCGGATTTTATTCACAAAATAAAAATGCTCTTGAAAGAACTTAGGGAAACAAGAATTGCTTTGCGGATTATTCACGATCGTCCTATGCTTAAGCATACGACCTTGGACCAGGCAAGGCAAGAGTGTAATGAACTGATTGGAATATTCACAGCGAGTGTGGAAACGGCTAAGAAGAACAGGTTGCAATAACTTTAATTTATACATATATCTTACATTCTAAGTTCATGGTCATATCTCTTGTAGTCGCAGCCGCCAATAACAACGTCATCGGTAAAAACAACCAACTTCTCTGGCGGTTGCCAAATGATATGAAATTCTTTAAGAACGTCACATGGGGAATGCCGGTCGTCATGGGCCGTAAAACTTTCGAAACGCTTGGCAAGCCACTACGAGGCAGAAAGAACATCGTGATTACCCGTCAATCGAATTGGAAATTCGAGGGAACAATTCCTCTGAAGAGCCTGGAGGATGCAACTTTCTTAGTGAAGAATATGGATGTTAAGGAGATGATGGTAATTGGTGGAGGAGAAATTTACCGTTTGGCTTTCGAAAAGGCCAAGCGCATTTACCTTACCCGTGTAGATGCCGAGCTTGAAGGTGATGCTTTCTTTCCAGCGATCGATCCGAAAAATTGGCACCTGGTAAGCCAAAAAAATCATCCGGCAGATGAAAAACATGCGTTTAATTATTCATTCCAAGTTTGGGAGCGGACAATAAAGTGAAATTGTGTTGTTTTAGGAATGTCTTTGTTTCATTGTTTCTCCTTCCCAGTTAGCAATTAATATGAGGCGATCATACTTTTACATTTTACATTCTAGATTTTAGATTTTACATTTTATCAAAAAAATTGTGTCCGATGAAATTTTGGATAGTTCTTGCCACCACCTTCTTGGTTACCCAATCCTTCCGGCACGAAGGTCTTTGGAAGAAGAAAGTCGTGGTTGTCTGGCAACCATCACACCAGACAGATACCGGAAAGGACTTCAGTGAAGCAGAAACTTGCAATGCGATAGTGGAATCAGCCATGGAAACTGAACCCAGGTTGAAAGAATTCAAAGTATGGAGTCTCGGAAAGACGGCCTATCATCATGCCGATTCTGGCAGCAATACCAAGATCGCTCACACCACTGCCATTGAAGATGGGAAGATCTCCGGCTATGCATATGAGCTACGAGAGTCGAACAGGAAAAAACCTCGCGTCTTCATCTCCGTCCACAATAACGGGGGCACTAAGCGGAATGCCGTTTGGGGATACATTCATTATGGCGACAAGTATGAATCGGAGAACAGGGAGCTTGCCGCTAGACTCATAAAGGCCATCAGTTCGGTAACCGATCTGGAAAACCGTGGGGTGTTACTCGATAGCACCACAGGGCGCAACGATTATCGTTGTAAAGCCACGGGCAAATTATCCTTCTATAGCCTCGACGAACACGTGAACGTGGCGCCGTATAGGGTGCTGCTGGAAGTGGGCGACAATGCCGTAAGCCGTGAGTTGCTCATTAGTGCTGAAGGTCGCAAGAAAATGGGTGTGGCAATCAAAAAAGAGTTGGCATTGTGGATGGCAGAGAAGTTTTAATCATTCCCTTTTTCTACATAGGTGATCATGTCCATCGTCTCTGGAGATGAGAACCATTTTACTTCTTTATCCTTTCGAAACCATGTCATTTGCCGTTTGGCATAATGCCTGGTATTCACTTTTATTTGTTGCTTAGCTTCCTCCAGGGTCGTGCTTCCGTCGAGCATGTCGAACACCTCTGAATATCCCACCGTCCGCAATGCATTCAGATCACGAAAAGCAATTAGCTCGCGCACCTCGTCAACCAGACCATAATCGAACATTCGCTCTACCCGGTCATTGATGTTCTGATGTAGTTGCTCCTTCCGCAGTTCGAGGCCTATCCGTATGATATCAAAATCGCGCTTTGCCTTATTCCCCGTTCTATATTCGAGGACGGACCTACCTGTGGATGTAATCACTTCCAGGGCGCGCATCAGTCGTTGCGGATTTTGTATCTCTGCTTTGTCATAAAATAAGGGATCCATTTCTTGCACTCGTTGTTGTAACCAAGGTAGCCCCTGTTCCTCATAGTCCGAGATTATCCCGGCACGGATGTCGGCATCTACTTCTGGAATCTCATCGAGACCCTCGCAGAATGCTTTGATATAAAGCCCGGTCCCTCCGGTCATCACAATAGTATCATGGGTCGCGAATAACTCCTTAGCTTTCCTGAGAGCATACTCTTCAAAAGTTCCGGCATTAACTTCCTGGTGAATGGAATGTGAGGCAATAAAATGATGCCGCACCAAATGCAATTCCTCATCGGAGGGTCTTGCCACTCCGATGCGAAGTTCACGAAAGCATTGTCGACTATCCGCCGAAATAATCTCCGTCCCATAATGCCTTGCTACATCTATAGCCACAGCAGTTTTACCCACCGCAGTTGGGCCAACAATTACAATAACTTTTTTATTAGGAGATGTAGACATTGTGGTCGTCTAATAGCCAACGGGTAGACGAATGCAATATAGAAGCGAACATAAACTATGAAAAACCTAACCGACCTAAAGAACGT
The DNA here is from genome assembly GCA_014379965.1 of Chitinophagaceae bacterium. Classification (GTDB taxonomy): domain Bacteria; phylum Bacteroidota; class Bacteroidia; order Chitinophagales; family Chitinophagaceae; genus VBAT01. The sequence goes on along the minus strand of JACMKU010000180.1, from coordinate 5,295 downwards.
TAAACGTTAAACGTTAAACCCTAGAGAACCCATCACGCTTCTTCTTCATCAGTCGCGGTTGCCGCATCCTCTCCCAATCCCAGGTCCTCGCCTTCTTCATCCTTCTCCCCAAAGCCATCGGCTCCTTGTGTGAGATCATATTTCTCTTCGACATCGGCAAACTTCTCACCTAACAGGCCTTTCGTGCCGTATTGCGATGGAGCAATTCCTTCTGTGCGAACAGTTGAGGGGTAACTTATTTTCGGATTTTCTTCCTTAGTAACGTTGATCAGCTCTACGAGAAAAGTCCAGTTCTTATTGAAATCATACTGGTAGATGAACTTCTGGTTTGGATCCCTGATCTCTGATCCAATAGTGGTCTCACTCATTATTAGCGGGGCCGCTTTGTAGTCTCTATCATATTTCTCCAGGGTGATTTCACGGCCACGTTGCCAATGATCGTTACTACGATAAAATGTTGCTTTATGTTTGTTGTCGAACTCGTATGCCTTCAAGATTGACTCATGCAGATGCTGGAAGGATTGGGTATGCCTGATTGCCACATCCCGATAGACACTTTCATCTTCTTCGAAATATATCCTGAATTTTAAAATAGCCATACACGAATTTATGATTTTATTGTTTTTAAACCCATTTCAGTGGCCCGTGCGAGCAGAAAATCGCTGGCCGCTTCATAAGTGTTTGGTATATCGCCATCCAGCATTGCATCCTTCAGCGCATTTTTCAAGATACCTACAGGTTTTGAGGGCGGTAGTCCAAACATTTCCATAATCGCTTCGCCGCTGATTGGGGGTTGCCAGCTACGCATATGATCCTTCTCCTCTACCTCCTTGCAACGCTCGCGTACTAACCTGAAATTGTCGAGATATCTTTTCACCTTCAGCCGGTTCTTTGAAGTAATATCCGCTTCGCAGAGCATCATCAGCGCATCGAAGTCTTCTCCCGAATCGAACAACAGCCTTCGTACGGCAGAATCGGTAATGTTTTCCTTTGTCAGGCTAATAGGTCGAAGATGCAATTCCACCAATTTCCTGACATAACGCATCTTCTCATTAAGGGGTAGCTTGAAAGCTGAAAAAATCTTCGGAACCATTCTTCCCCCTATTACTTCATGTCCATGAAATGTCCAACCGTGACCCTCCTCGAATTTTTTTGTAACGGGCTTTGCAATATCATGCAATACCGCCGCCCATCTTAGCCATAAGTCATTTGAATATTGTGCCAAATTATCCACCACCTGCAACGTATGGTAAAAATTATCCTTATGACCATGACCGTCTTTATATTCGGCGCCCGCGAGGTCTACCATAGCTGGGAATATGATCTTCAGAAGTCCTGTTCTATAAAGATGATCGAAGCCTATCGAGGGCTTCGGGGACATGAGGATCTTGTTCAGTTCGTCAGTTATTCTTTCCTGCGAAATGATGCTGATCCGGTATGCATCATCCTGAATAGCCTGCAGCGTTTTTTCTTCAATTACAAAATTCAATTGTGTTGCGAACCTTATCGCGCGCATCATGCGAAGCGGATCATCACTAAATGTCTGCAGAGGATCAAGTGGCGTCTTGATGATCTTGTTCGCAAGATCTTCTCTACCATTAAATGGATCAATCAATCTTCCATAGTCTTCCTTGTTCAAACTGATGGCAAGTGCATTGATGGTGAAGTCCCGCCGTTTCTGATCGTCTTCCAGGGTGCCTGGCTCCACGGCAGGTTTTCTTGAATTGAGCTGGTAGCTCTCCTTTCTTGCCCCCACGAATTCCAGATCGAACAGATCCTGCTCTTCATCATTTTCCTCACCCTTGCTTTGTGTAGAATGAGAACCCTTCATATTAATCTTGATATGCGCGGTTCCAAAGTTCTTGAAGTAGTTTACCTGTGGAGCGGGTTCGAACATCCTGGCCACCATTCGAGCCAGCTCGATCCCATCGCCTGCACAAACGATATCGGCATCGCTGGTCTTGCGGCCGAGCAGCTTATCCCGAACGAATCCGCCGATCAGATAAGTCTCAACGCCAAGTGCCTCGGCTGCACTGGCAACTTTATTTAAAATTGATATTTCTCTGTCCGTGCAGTTAATCTCCATGACCGGGCAAAGATAAGCAGGCGTACAGGAAGAAATGGTGAATGGTGAATCGTCATTGCGAGCGAAGCGAAGCAAGTGAATGGACTCCGAAAGGGCTCATGGCCTCAGCACTTCAATTGAATGCTCTTTGGTCCACCGTACTACAGATGAAGGAGAAGCCGGGGAGATATCGTCGCGGCGATAATTCACCACGTAGTCGACGCCATCAACTATTTCTTTAGGGATATCATGGAAGGTAACGGGAGTGGCATGTCCTGAAACATTTGCGGAGGTTGATACGAGCGGCTTGCCACAAGCCTGTAACAATTTTTGGCAGAATGGATCCCGGCAAATGCGGATGCCAATAGTTCCATCTGAAGATAAGTTTGCTGCCAATTGTTTCGCTCCATCGTACACAACGGTAGTGGGCTTCTTCGCCTTTTTTAAATACTCAAATATCCTTGGATCGGGTTGATTGACATAGTTGAGGACCGTTTGTTCGTCCGAAACGAGGACAATCATCGCTTTATCATCTCTACGTTGCTTAAGGTGAAAGATTCTTTCGACGGCAGAACTGTTGGTAGCGTCACAGCCTATACCCCAAACCGTGTCTGTTGGATATAGAATAATTCCTCCAGTAGAGAGTACACGAAGGCACTGTCGGATATCCTCGTCCATTATTTCCATACCTGCTTGTATATGTCCATGACACGCGAACCATATCTGTCGAGTGAGAATTCCGATGCATATCGATATCCCTTATCTACCATGATGTCGACCAATTCCGGGTCAGTATAAATGAGACGCATACCCTCCGCGATTTCCTCTGCGCTATTCGGATTGACGTAATAAGCGGCATCGCCGCCCGCTTCGGGTAGGCAGGAGACATTGGAAGTGATAACGGGAAGGGAGCTTTGCAATGCTTCCAACACGGGGAGACCGAAACCTTCGTAATACGAAGGATATATCATCGCTGTCGCCAGTTGGTAAATGACAGGCAACTCTATATTGCTCCAACGCAGCGTGTCGGTGACGGGAAATTTCTCGGAAAGAAAGATAACCCGGTTGTCTAGGTCATGCTGTCGGATGAAATCCTGGACCTTTTGTTTGTATTTACCGCCATCACCGATCACTACCAGGGGAATGTCGACGACCTGTCGAAGCAGGAACATCGCCTTGCACACGTTCAACAGGTTCTTTCTCTCGATGATCGAACCTACTGATAAAAAGAATTTCTTTGGCAACCCAAATTTGCTCCTAACCTCATCCTTGGTTTGTTCTGAAAAATTTTGTCCGAATTCCTGGAAACAACTTTGGTAGCAGATATCGATCTTGGATGAAGGAATTTTATAAATCTCCATGATATCTTGCTTCGTCTGTCGACTAATTGCTATGATGCGAGTAGCGTTATCGCAGGCATTCCGGAATTTCTTGGAATAAATTTTTACATCAATCGCCGTATACTGTTCGGGGAATTTCTCGTGAATTAGATCGTGGATTGTAACGATGGAAGGAATGCCGGTATTCTCGATGCCAAGCGGTATTTCATGACTGAGACCATGGTACAGATTTATTTTATGCTTTTTTAGATCGCTTTTCACCCAGTTGCTTCGCCATGCGGAAGGGAAGAGTGAAGAAGGAATCCCTTTCGGCCGCATCTCATGCATATTTCTCCCCTCGAGTTGATATGCCGCTGACTTGCGGGGATTATAAAGGAAATATTCGTGTTGCGGGAATGCTGACGCCAACAACCGGATCAACGTACGACTATATTGACCCAAGCCGGTATTGTTGTGATATGCCCTTTTTGCATCGAAGGCGATGTTCATGTTTGCAAATGTCAGGAAATAGAATGGAACCGAAAGTAGGAAACAAGTCCGAAAGTCCGGAGAGAAGTCCGAACGTCCGAATGTCCGGAAGTCCGGAAGACCAGGCGGATGTTCGAAATGTAAAAGTGAGTTCGAGAAACAAGTTGGTCTTTCGGACTTCCGGACTTTCGGACTTTCGGACTTCTCCTCGGACTTCCCGACTTTCGGACTTTACAGCTATTTTCGCAAAATGAAAGAACACATAACAGAAGCCTGGGCCAATCGCGAGCTGCTAAAGGAGAGTAAATTTAGTGACGCTGTAAAGGTGACGATTGAAGAGGTTGACAAAGGTAGACTGCGGGTTGCGACACCCGTCGAGGGAGGATGGGAGGTTAATGAATGGGTGAAGCAGGCAATTCTCATGTACTTTGGGATTCAACCGATGCAGACCTGGACAGTAGGGCCATTCGAGTTCTATGATAAGATGTTGCTCAAGAAAAGCTATAAGGACCTTGGCGTTCGTGCCGTTCCGCATGCCGTTGCCAGGTATGGGGCGTTCATCGCGAGGAACGTAGTACTGATGCCTTCGTATGTGAACATTGGCGCTTATGTAGACGAAGGTAGCATGGTCGATACGTGGGCTACGGTGGGCAGTTGCGCACAGATCGGAAAAGGTGTTCACCTTAGCGGGGGCGTTGGTATCGGCGGTGTACTGGAGCCATTGCAGGCTGCACCGGTGATCATCGAAGATGGATGCTTCATCGGCAGCAGGTGTATAGTGGTGGAAGGAGTTCGCGTGGAAAAAGAGGCGGTATTAGGAGCGAACGTGGTACTCACCCAATCCACGAAAATTATTGACGTAAGCGGTGGCGAGCCCATCGAGATGAAAGGAAGGGTGCCTGCACGAAGTGTGGTAATACCAGGGACGTATATGAAGAAATTTCCCGCAGGCGAATATGGCGTCGGCTGCGCGCTCATCATCGGCCAGCGAAAACCGAGCACCGACCTGAAGACAAGCCTCAACGATGCGTTGAGGGATTTCAATGTAAGCGTATAAAAAGTGAATAGTGAATGGTGAGTAGTGAATGGACTCCGGGTGAGGACCATTTCAAACTTTTGGGTACCTGGTGTTGAATAGGCAATAAGCAATAGGCAATTGCCGATTGCCCATTGCTTATTGCTTATTGCCTCGCTCCCGCTCTGTTTCTCGCTCTCTATTAGCAGTGGTGTTGACTCTTTAGGAAGCTTCCCCTATCTTTGCTGCCCTCTTAATTGTAAAGGAGAATGCCCGGATGGCGAAATTGGTAGACGCACCGTCTTCAGGTGGCGGCGCCGCGAGGTGTGCTGGCTCGAATCCACTTCCGGGCACTAAACCCCTGCGGGAGCGGGTGCGGAGTGCTACTCCCCTCGCTCCCGCTCTGT
>JACMKU010000179.1 GCA_014379965.1 Chitinophagaceae bacterium | reverse complement strand
TTGGGACGAGCGTGTGTTGGATATTCGAGAGCGGTTTCCACTCCTACCTATCCAGAAAACGCTCGAGATGGCACTCCAGTTCGGCATCAAGCCGCCGATGAACCCTGCAACTGGCCAGTATATGGTGATGACCAGTGATTTCCGGCTGACGATCAAACAGAAAGAAGAGCACGTGACGCAAGTCATGGCCGGCAGCATGCAGTCGGCTCCTTCCTATCAGCCGGTTCTCCAAGCTAGCCAGGCGCCTTCTTCACAAGGCAATGCGCCAGCATCGGACAAGACAAAGGGTGCCGAACCGGCCGAATCGAATTTACTGACTGTCAAAAGTCCCATGATTGGTACTTTCTATCGTCGCTCATCCCCCGACAAGCCCAACTTAACAGAGGTAGGAGATGAGATCGCTCCAGGCAAAGTCGTTTGCATCATAGAAGCCATGAAACTCTTCAATGAAATAGAAGCTGAAGTCAAGGGTAAGGTCGTAAAGGTATTGGTGGAAGATGCCTCACCGGTTGAATATGATCAGCCTTTATTCCTCGTGGAACCAGCGTAAGAATTTTGGACCTGGGATCTTTTTGTTGACGGATCTCCAGACCTAGCGATACTACATTCCAAAATCAAAATCCTTCAATGTTCAAGAAAATACTGATTGCGAACCGTGGTGAAATTGCCCTTCGTGTATTGAGAACCTGTCGTGAAATGGGCATTAAGACCGTAGCGGTATATTCAACTGCCGATCGTGATAGTCTCCATGTAAAGTTTGCTGATGAAGCCGTTTGTATCGGCAAGCCGCAGAGTAGCGATTCTTATCTCAACATTCCACATATTATGTCTGCCGTCGAGATCACCAATGCCGATGCAGTGCATCCCGGCTATGGTTTCCTCGCGGAGAATTCCAGGTTCGCCAGGATCTGTAATGACCATGGCATAAAATTCATTGGACCGACTGCTGACATGATCAATGGCATGGGTGATAAGATCACTGCCAAGGATACGATGATCAAGGCGGGTGTGCCGGTGGTTCCGGGTGGTGAAGGTCTATTAGGTAGCCTCGATGAGGCGTACAGCCTCGCGAAGGATATGGGCTTTCCTGTTATACTCAAGGCAACTGCTGGTGGTGGTGGCAAGGGTATGCGCATCGTATGGGAGGCGGGTGAAATGGAGAAAGCGTACACCACTGCGAAGCAGGAGGCGGCGGCATCGTTCAAGAACGATGGTATTTATATGGAGAAATTCGTCGAGGAGCCAAGACACATCGAGATACAAGTCGCCGGTGATCAGTATGGGAACGTATGTCACCTGAGTGAAAGAGATTGCTCTATTCAACGCCGTCATCAGAAATTGGTAGAGGAATCCCCGTCACCGTTTATGACGGACGAACTGCGATTGAAGATGGGTGAGGCGGCAAAGAAAGCGGCCTCGGCTATCAACTACGAGAGCGTGGGTACGGTTGAATTTCTAGTGGACAAGCATCGCAACTTCTACTTCATGGAAATGAACACACGTATCCAGGTAGAGCATTGCGTGACGGAGGAGGTAATCAATTTCGATCTTATTAAGGAACAGATCAAAATAGCGATGGGTGAAAGGATCTCAGGCGAAGATTATATACCACAGGCGCATTCGATCGAGTGTCGCATCAATGCTGAAGATCCATACAATGATTTTCGTCCTTCTCCCGGACGTATCACCGTTCTTCATCAACCGGGTGGTCATGGGGTGAGAGTTGATAGCCACGCTTACGCCGGGTATGTTATTCCTCCATATTATGATTCAATGATCGGCAAGCTGATCACAGTCGCCCGTACACGCCAGGAGGCAATCGATACGATGTACCGCGCGTTGAGTGAATATGTGATCGAGGGCGTGAAGACTACTATTCCTTTCCATCTGCAATTGATGAAGGATGAGCGTTTCTTAAGTGGCGATTTCAATACGAAGTTCCTCGAAGGGTTCGTGCTAAAGTGAATTGACCGCAGATCATCGTGATTCTTATGATTAATTATGATATTTATCATGAAAAGAAATTATCCTCATTGATCATAACAATCATGATAATCTGCGGTCTATTCTCGGATTAGTTATTACTCAATACACGGAAATGAAAAACGCGCTGCTTCTTCTTGGATTCTTACTTTCCATAGGGCTGACCGCAATTTCACAATCTGCAAAGCGAATACATCGCAAAGCCACTCTCATCGACACTCACAATGATGTATTATCCTCCAGTGTACTGGATGGCGTTGATATCTCGAATCGAACCAAAGAAGGTCATAGCGACCTTGTAAGGTGGAAGGAAGGAGGGCTCGACGTGCAATTCTTCTCCGTGTGGACGGGAGAGAAGCCGCGAACTAAAGAAGGATTTTTCCATGATGCTGTTGCTCTAATAGATTCACTAGGAGTATTGATTTTGAAAAATCCGCAACGGATGGTACTCGCGCGCACGTATGGCGATATGAAGAAAGGATTACGCCAGGATAAATTGGTTTCGCTCATTGGCGTGGAGGGCGGCCATATGATAGAAGACGATCTTGGCAAACTGCAGGAACTTCATGCTCAGGGGATGCGCTACATGACATTGACCTGGAATAACAGTACTAAATGGGCAACGAGTGCGAAGGATGAAACGGAGCAGGGAGCGAAGTTGGAACATAAAGGGCTGAACGATTTCGGTAAACAGGTCGTACGCAGGATGAATGAACTCGGGATCATTGTGGACCTGTCGCATACAGGAGAACAGACATTCTATGATGCGTTAGCGGTCACCTCAAAGCCCGTACTGCTCTCTCACAGTTCCGTCTATAATATCTGTCCCGTGTTTCGCAATGTCAAGGACGAACAGATCAAAGCTGTGGCGAAGAATGGCGGTGTCATTTGCATTAACTTCTATTCTGGTTTCATTAGCCGTGGATATGACGAACGCTCCGATTATCTGACCGGTCCCGGGCGTAAGATCATACAGGATTCTCTTGCTAAAATCTACACCGATACTTCAGCAGTAAGAACGCAATGGAGAAAATTCTATCGCGCCGAGATGAAGAAATTTCAACCTACGCTCGCCCAACTGGTCGATCATATCGATTACATAGTGAAACTCGTAGGCGATGATTATGCGGGAATAGGATCTGACTATGACGGGGTGAGTGCATTACCGGAGGGGATGGATGATGTGACAACCTATCCGAAGATAACCGAGGAGTTGTTGCGCAGGGGGTACTCCAGGGCATCGATACGGAAGATATTGGGGGGGAATGTGATGCGGGTGATGAAGGCTAACTTCGGGAGATAGATTTCACGCAAAGACGCAAAGTTTCGCCAAGACGCTAAGGTTTCACGCAAAGACGCAAAGTTTCGCCAAGACGCTAAGGTTTCACGCAAAGACGCAAAGTTTCGCCAAGACGCTAAGGCTTTTCAATATGCGGCCGGATTAAATAATGACTCGATGGCTTTATAGATAATTCAGCTTTTTTAAATTCTTTGCGGCTTTGCGAAACTTTGCGTCTTTGCGTGAAACCCTTCGCGTGAAACCCTTCGCGTGAAACCCTTTGCGTGAAACACCAACCTTATATTCATGAACTATTTCAAACCAACCCTCCGCTCTCTCCGCAAAAATAAATTCCACTCCCTCATCAACATCGGTGGTCTCGCACTGGGTATGGCCGTGACTATCATGATTGGACTTTGGACCTGGGATGAATTATCGTTTGATAATTACCATCCGCATCGTGATCAATTAGCGCGGTTGATGTCGACCACAACCTTTAATGGCGAAACTTCTACTTCGGAAGGAGTGGCGGTACCGCTAGCCAATGAGTTAAGAAATAAATACGCGGGCGATTTCAAACACATCGCTCTCGCTTCCGATAACCATAGACACTTGTTGACTGTCGGTGAAAAGACCCTCTCGCAACCTGGGAGATGGGTTGAGCCTTCTTTTCCCATGATGTTCTCGATGAATATGATAAAGGGAGATGATCAAGCGCTTCGCGATCCGTCCGCGATCCTTATTACCGAGAGCCTGGCGATGAGTTTGTTTGGTTCCGATGACCCGATAAATAAGACCATTCGGATGGACAACTCAACTGATTTCAAGGTAGCCGGTATCTTTGAGGACTTGCCTCGAAATTCAACTTTCTCCTATACAAAATACTTTGTCCCTTGGATTAACAGTGCGAATAAAGGAAGCGGTCTTACCGAGGACTGGAATAACCACCATAACCAGCTATACGTTCAACTAAACGACCAAACCGACGCAGAAAAGATAACGGATAAGATAAAGAATATTACCAAGCCTCATATCAAGGGAGGCACGTACGAAGAATTGCTTGTCCATCCAATGAGCAAGTGGCATCTGTATGATGAATTCAGGAATGGCAAGGTAGCGGGTGGGCGAATCGATCTCGTGTGGTTGTTTGGTACCGTTGGTGGATTCGTATTGCTGCTCGCCTGTATCAATTTCATGAATCTAAGTACGGCCAGGAGTGAGAAGCGCGCGAAGGAGACTGGCATCAGGAAAGCAATCGGGTCATTGCGAAGCCAATTGGTCTGGCAGTTCCTGACGGAATCCATTGTCGTAAGCTTTTTTGCCCTGCTCGTATCGCTAGTTTTGTTACAACTTTCGCTTCCCTACTTCAGCACGCTTGCCGATAAAGAGATTGTAATTCCCTGGGGTAGCCCGCTGTTCTGGATATTGGTAGCAGCATTCACGATCTTTACAGGAATTCTGGCAGGAAGCTATCCCGCCTTCTACCTTTCGGCATTCAAACCGATAAGAGTGCTGAAAGGTTCATTCCGCGTCGGAAGGTTTGCGACATTGCCAAGAAAGATACTCGTTACATTACAGTTCACTATTTCCATTGCACTCATCATTTGTACGATAGTAGTATTCAGACAGGTTGAATTTGCAAGGAGTCGGCCTCCCGGCTACGAGAGAGACGGACTAATTACAATCTCGCTCAGTACATCCGAACTACAAGGTAAATACACATCGCTTCGTCACGAATTAATACAAACTGGAATGGTGGAGAACATGTGCCAATCCTCGAGCCCTACCACAAACGTGAATAATCATATGCTGGGTTTCGATTGGAAAGGGAGAGATAAGACTACGGTTCCATTGATTGGCACGATCGGGGTTACACATGACTTCGGCAAGACGATAGGTTGGACGATACGCGATGGTCGGGACTTTTCACGCGACTTTCCCTCAGACACGGGTTCATTAATTCTGAATCAGGCGGCCGTACGCCTAACAGGGTTCAAGCATCCGGTAGGAGAGATGATGAGGTGGAAAGGGAAGGATAGGATCATCACTGGCGTTGTTGATGACATTGTGATCGAATCACCCTACACTCCCGTGCAACCCGTGGTCTTCGTGCTCGACTATGACTGGGCGAAGTATATTACGATGCGTATTGCTGATGGCAAGTCTATAAAGGACGCAGTAGTCAGCATCGAAAATGTGTTTGATAAGTACGAGCCCAATGGTAAATATAATTTTGTGCTAGCAGAGGAATCGCATGATAACAAGTTTGGCGAGGAGAAGAGAGTGGGTAACATTGCCACACTGTTCGCGGTTCTTGCGATATTGATCTCTTGCCTCGGTCTCATCGGCCTGGCATCATTTATGGCGGAGCAACGCACCAAGGAGATAAGTGTGCGAAAGGTCTTGGGAGCATCTACACTTACCATCTGGCGTCTGCTTTCCCGCGATTTCGCAATACTCGTTTTCATAGCCTGGCTAATTGCTGCCGCGCTCGCCTATTACTTCATGGATGGTTGGTTGCAAAACTTTGCTTATCGCGCCGATATGTCGTGGTGGATTTTTGTGGTGACAGGTATCGGTTCATTGATAATTGCCCTGGCGATGGTGAGTTATCATGCGGTGAGGGCGGCGTGGGTGAATCCGGTGAGGGCGTTGAAGGCGGAATAGGTTCACGCAAAGGCGCAGAGGCGCAGAGGTTTCTCGGTAAGGTTTCACGCAAAGACGCAAAGATTCGCAAAGGCGCGAAGGGTTCATGAAGGGGTTGACACAATCAGGAAAAAATTTCATTAATAGTCATATATTTCCTCTGCGCCTTCGCGCCTTTGCGTGAAACCTTGGCGTCTTTGCGAATCTTTGCGTCTTTGCGTGAAACATCTTTGCGTGAAATTAAAACTACCTCATATGTCCTCTCGTCGCTCGTTCCTCACTCAATCCCTTGCCCTCGGGACCGCGTTGCTTCCTTTGTCTGCCGTGGTGGATGATGAGAATGCGATTTCCGAGCAGGCCGATCAACTTCCGTCCTTGCAAGGGAAAAAGATTCTCTTTACCTATGGAGGCTGGGACGGTCATGAGCCTACAAAGTTCAGAGATTATATGGTCCCGTGGTTGAAGTCTGAAGGTGCAGAGGCAATCGCGCATGATACACTCGACCCATACGCTGACCAGTCATTGATGAATAGTTTAGATCTCGTGGTTCAACTTTTTACCATGGCACAGATCACGAAAGAGCAGGAGAAGGGACTGCTAACGGCAATAGAGAATGGAGCCGGTATGGCCGGATGGCATGGTGGAATGGGAGATTCATTCCGCAATAATCCAGACTATCAATTCATGACGGGTGGCCAATTTGTTATTCACCCCGGCGGTGTAATCGACTACGATGTGAAGATTTATAACAAAAAAGATGAGATCACTAAAGGGCTTACGGATTTCAAGATGAAAAGCGAACAGTATTACATGCACGTTGACCCCAACATAAAGGTCCTGGCAACGACGAAGTTTTCTGGCAAACATAATTCCTGGATTGATGGCTGCACGATGCCGGTGGCCTGGAAAAAGATGCATGGCAAGGGCCGCGTATTCTATACATCACTTGGTCATAATCTCAATCACATTACGGAAGTGCTGCCGGCAATGGAGATGCTTAAAAGAGGAATAAGATGGGCTAGCGAGAGTAGGAATGGGAAGTTAGAAAAATGGGTGAACCCGGTCTATAAATGAAAAATTTAAAATCTAAAATGTAAAATGTAAAAGGGGATCAACCTTGAGGGTGGCATAGTCAATTGTTGCACTTCTACATCTCTTCCCCCGACGAGTCTCGCCCGAACGCTGTTCAATCCAAATGAATGATCTGGGCGGACTCGTCGTAGGAGAACTCTTCAGCGAGTGCATTCCATTCGACGACGAGTCCGCCCGGATAGCTTCCTGCGTTGTTAGAATGTTTGGGCGAGACTCGTCGGGGATCAATCTTGATGGTGGCATCAAAACGACGGTCACCTTTTGCCTTTTACATTTTACATTCTAAGTTTTACATTTTCCGGCCTAGCATAACAAGTCCACTCCAATCTCTGCCATTCCGGCCGAGCGGGAGCGGACTTGCTCACTTAAATCCCTAACATCAACTATTTTTAATTCTTATCAATACCATCATGGCCTTCAATCTTCACGAGCTTATTATAAAGACCCATGATAAGGATGGAAGGCGCCCATTGCCCGAAGAAGAGGCTCACGTGTTTTTTCTTTGATAGCATTAAACCGAGCGACAACGCCATTGTTCCAACGGCAATCCACAGAAAAGTGTCTGAAGGAAGTTTGGCTGTCTGTTGCTCTATTGCTTTAGCTACTTTACCTTCTGTGTGAGTCAAGTTTACATTATCCATAGTACTTCTGTTTTTTGTTATGAAATATTATTCAACAGACGCTAGTAATATGCCAACCGCAAATTTCATTGTTGAAGTTTGTTGGATGACGTCAATTTTCGGCTTTCGTGTTTAGAATGAGGGTGATATAACTTTCCTTAGGGCCATTCGATGGTAAGAACGGCAACAGTTATTGGAAAGGTGTGTAGAATATCAACCCTTCGAGGGATCGAATGGCTACAATTGGGGTGTTTGAGGCTGTGGATAACCAGTTCTGAATAAACAAGTATCTTAGTTCGTAAGTATCTCTGATTATGGATGTAAATAAATACCCTTTCCTGAACCGCGACCTTAGCTGGCTTAGTTTCAATCACCGTGTCCTTATGGAGGCTGCCGATGAATCGGTGCCTTTGTTTAGCAGGATTTCCTTTTTATCTATCTTTTCCTCCAACCTTGACGAGTTCTTCCGGGTGCGAATGCCGGCCATCTTCGCATTCACGAGCATCAAAGGAAAGAAGACGTCGCTGCGGGAAGAGTATCCAAAAGACCTGGTGCAGCAGGTACAGGCCGTATTGCACCGGCAGCTCGAGGAGTATGGATCAATTCTCACGCAGCAGATCCTTCCATCACTGAAGGAGAATCATATTTGTCTATATTATGGAGAGCCAATCCATTCCATCCATCTCGAAACTATCCGTGAATACTTCCTCAGCCGCGTCCTATCCTTTTTACAGCCTGTGATCCTGCATAAGGGAAAGCCGAACGAAGTATTTCTCGAGAATAACGCCCTCTATTTCATCGCTGATCTCGAATGCATGGACGAGCCAGAGGTACACGTTTACGCCGTCCTCAACATCCCATCAGGTAATCTACCGAGGTTCCTCCCTTTGCCATCCATAGAAGAGGACAACTACATACTTTTCCTCGATGATGTGATCAGGGAAAATCTGCAGGAGGTATTCCGTGGCTACAGGGTACACGGCGCCTGGAGTGTGAAGGTTACCCGTGATGCGGAAATGGTGTTGGAGGATGAGTTCGCCGGCGACATCGCTGAAAAAATAGAGAAACAACTTGAAAAGAGGGAGGTCGGTCATTCAACGCGGTTTCTCTTCGATAGCGCAATGCCGGAGGTTATCAAGGCATTCATCCAGGATTATTTCCTTTTGCGTGCGGAAGAAATGGTAGGTGGGGGACGATATCACAATCTGCGTGATCTCGGGTCATTGCCAAATCCATTTAAAGGAAAACTCGTTTATCCCGACTGGCCTTCAGTCAACCATCCAGGGTTTGATAACCATCATTCCGTCTTCAAATCGATTTCGCAGGAAGATAAGCTGCTTCATCTTCCTTATCATTCATACAATACCATACTAAGATTCTTCAACGAGGCCGCTATCGATCCAAATGTGAAAGAAATCAGCGTGACTCTGTACCGCGTGGCCTCCGACTCCCATATCGTGAATGCATTGATAAGCGCCGCCAGGAATGGAAAGAAGGTAACGGTGTTTGTGGAATTGAAGGCAAGATTCGATGAGGCCAATAACCTTCGATGGTCAAAGCGAATGAAGTCCGCAGGAATCAAGATCATCAACAGCCTGCCGGGATTGAAGGTTCACGCAAAGGTTGCGCTGGTAAAGCGAATGGAGAATCATGAGGAGAAATATTATTCGCTATTGGCAACGGGCAACTTCAATGAGGCCACCGGCCGTTTCTACACGGATCATGTATTCTTTACGGCCAACGAAGAATTCAGTGACGACCTGCAGTTATTATTCGGCTATCTCAAGGCGCATAAGTTTGTGACCAGCAATCACCATGTTCCTTTTAAACACATTCTCGTTTCGCAATTCAACATGGTCAGTCATTTCTATGAACTGATCGATCGCGAAATCAAGAATGTTCAGAAGGGAAAGCCGGGAAGGATCATCATCAAGGTGAACAATTTGCAAGAAAGGGGAGTCATATCACGACTGTATACCGCAAGCCAGGCAGGAGTAAAAGTCGATCTGATTGTGAGAAGCATCTGCTGCGCGGCGCCGGGTTTACCTGAGGTAAGCGAGAATATCACTGTTCACCGTCTCGTCGATCGCTACCTGGAACATGCACGGATATTCGTGTTTCATAACAATGGAGAGACCGAGTATTTCATGGGAAGCGCTGACTGGATGAGCCGCAACTTGTATAGTCGAATAGAAGTGTGTTTTCCCATCTACGATAAAAAACTAGGGGAACAGGTCGGCTACATTCTCGACCTACAAATGAAGGATAACAAAAAGGCTGTGTTCCTTACTTCAGAACTTGAAAACGTACGCAAACCCATTTTGCCAGACGAGGAGAAGATAATGGCGCAAGAGGCGACGTATGAATTTGTGAAAAGTTTGAGTAGTGACAGTGAGTCGGGTTAGTTATTCGGGTGAGTTATTCGCGTAGATAACGACTTTTCATCTTTAATGACTGTCACCCCGGGCTTGACCCGGGGCCTTTCTCTATATCTCGAACTGCCGTTAAGCAAAATCAGTTGAAGTGAAGACGGCTGCGAGCAGGTCGTTTCATCTTACTCCTGTTTCTTCATTACAAATATTTTACATCTGGTCAGCGCCTAAATTCATTTGTATAGAGAAAGTCCCCGGGTCAAGCCCGGGGTGACAGTCTTTAAAGGACGAAAAGTCACTTCACTACCGCAGAAACAACAACTCCCTATACTTCGGCAAATACCACTCCTTATCATCCACCAATATCTCCAGCTTGTCGGCATGATAACGGATCTGGTCGAAGAACTCATCCTTCACCTGCTCCTGGTAGCCAATTGCCTTCGCGCGGGTATTGGTGAGGGCATTGCAAGCCTTACGCGCCTCGATCATCTTCTCCACGAGATCGCTGGCCTTGTTGATGTGTTCAGAGATCTTGTCAAGAATTTGTTTCTGATTGCTATATGCGGATTCATCTAATCCGGCTTCTTTCAGGCCGCGTATGTTATTTGACAAAAGATTCTGGTAACGAATTGCTGGAGGCAAAATATGACTTGTAGCTAATTCACCCATGATCCTGCTCTCGATCTGTACCTTCTTGATATACTTTTCAAGTTCGATTTCATGTCTCGCCTCAAGTTCAGCATGGGTATAGATGTCATTGCTTTCGAACAGCATCTTTGCTTTGTCGGTAACCATCGCATCGAGTGCCTGCGGAGTAGTCTTCACATTAGCGAGTCCTCTTTTAGAGGCTTCTTTTTCCCAGGCGTCACTGTATCCGTCGCCTTCGAACAATACCTTCTCACTAGCAACAATGTATTCGCGAATCACATGCATGATCGCTATCTCCTTCTTCTCTCCTTTATCAATGAGCGTATCGACGTCTTCCTTGAACTGTTTGAGTGTTTCGGCCATGATGGTGTTCAACACCGTCATCGGGTTCGCGCAGTTGGCAGATGAGCCTACGGCGCGGAACTCGAACTTATTACCAGTAAAGGCAAATGGAGAGGTGCGATTACGATCGGTATTGTCCATCAGTAATTCAGGAATACTTTTATGAATGTCGATCTTAAGCATGCTTTCATCCTGCTCGTCGAACTTGCTACTCACTCTTTCCTTCACATCGCTGAGTACCTTACTGAGGTATTGACCGATGAACACCGAAATGATAGCAGGAGGAGCCTCGTTGGCTCCTAGACGGTGATCGTTTGGCGCTGATGCGATCGCTGCCCTTAATATATCCGCATAATCATGTACTGCCTTGATCGTATTCACGAAGAAGGTGAGAAACATTAGGTTCGTCTTCGGCGTCTTGCCCGGAGCCAGCAAGTTCACACCCGTATCTGTAGCCATGCTCCAGTTATTGTGCTTGCCACTTCCATTGATTCCTGCAAATGGTTTCTCATGCAGCAACACGCGCAGCTTGTGCCTACGTGCCACCCGGTCCATGATGTCCATCAACAGAGAATTGTGATCCACCGCCACACTCACTTCTTCGAAAATGGGGGCGCACTCGAATTGCGCGGGGGCTACTTCGTTGTGTCGCGTGCGTAAAGGGATGCCAAGTTTATAACATTCTGTCTCGAAGTCCCTGATGTAAGCATACACTCTCTCCGGTATCGAACCGAAGTAATGATCTTCCAATTGTTGGTTCTTCGCAGAATTGTGACCGAAGACCGTGCGACCAGTCATCACGAGGTCCGGACGCGCATTGAAAAGCGCTTCGTCAACCACGAAGTATTCCTGTTCCCATCCGAGTGTGGGTGTGACACGGCTGACGTTCTTGTCGAAATAGTTGCAAACATCAACGGCTGACTTGTTCAATGCCTCCAGTGCTTTCAATAGCGGGGCCTTGTAATCGAGAGACTCACCTGTATATGAGACGAAGATGGTAGGAATACAAAGTGTCTTGCCATTACCAATCTCCATGATGAAAGCAGGGGAGGAGGGATCCCAGGCAGTATATCCTCTTGCTTCGAAAGTCGCGCGAAGGCCTCCACTTGGAAATGAAGAGGCATCTGGTTCCTGTTGTATCAACGCGTCACCTTCAAACTGTTCGATAGGAGTACCGTCGCTCTTGATCGTGAAGAAGGAATCATGTTTCTCTGCGGTAGTGCCTGTGAGTGGTTGAAACCAGTGGGTGAAGTGAGTCACGCCCTTTGTCTCGGCCCAGGCCCTGATGCCGCTCGAGATCTGGTTTGCAATAGCCCTATCGATCTTCTGACCGGACTTGATGGAGCTGACGAGACTCTTGTATGCCTCATCACTCAGGAATTCGCGCGCAACCTTCTGCGTGAAAACGTTGGTTCCGAAAATGGCAGTGATCTTTGGCGAATTCACCACATCGATAGTAGGTGTGGATGATAGTTGTTCCAGTGCTTTAAATCTGAGCGACATATTATTTTACGTTTTGGCAAAGAAAAAAAATCCCTTCCATAATGATTCGGAGGGGATGAAATACTTATTGACAATAAATACATGGGGGTGGGGTTGATTGGGTTGATTGAGTTGATTGGGTTGATTGAGCCTACCGGGAATCGAGTCCGCGGAAGGCTCAATCAACTCACTCAACTCAATCAACCCAATCAACCTATTCAACTACACCTTAACCGACTTCACTGTCTTAATGATGCGGGCCGCCACCTTATAAGGATCGGCTGCTGAATTGGGTCTCCTGTCTTCCAGGTAACCTTTCCAGCCTTTTTGCGGAACCATTGCAGGAATTCGGATCGACGCACCGCGATCGGATACGCCATAACTAAAGTCAAGGATGCTCGCTGTCTCGTGCTTACCGGTAAGACGAAGATGGTTGTCCGCTCCGTATACTTCTATGTGTTCTTTTACCACGGGGCGGAAGGCCTCGCATACTTTATCGAATATTGCCTTGCTTCCTCCATTCCTCAATGTCGAGTTGGAGAAGTTCGCATGCATGCCACTTCCGTTCCAGTCAAGGGCGCCGAGAGGTTTGCAATGCCAGTTGATCGAAACACCATGCTTTTCACCAATTCGCTCGAGCAGGTAGCGTGCGATCCATATCTGGTCGCCGGCTTGTTTGGCCCCCTTGGAAAAGATCTGGAACTCCCACTGTCCAGTGGCTACTTCGGCATTGATGCCCTCGACATTCAATCCTGCTTCAAGACAGGCGTCGAGATGCTCTTCGATGATCTCACGTCCATAGGCATTCGCGGCACCGACTGAGCAATAATAGGGTCCTTGTGGACCAGGAAACCCACCGGCTGGAAAACCCAATGGGCGATTGATATTGTTATCCCATAGGAAATATTCTTGTTCAAATCCAAACCAGAAATCATTATCGTCATCTTCAATCGTCGCCCTTCCGTTGGAAACGTGAGGGGTGCCATCGACATTCATTACTTCACACATCACTAACCATGCATTTTTGCGTTGAGGGTCGGGAACAACGAAAACGGGTTTAAGTAAACAATCAGAGGAGCCTCCGGGAGCCTGTTCTGTAGAAGAACCATCAAAACTCCAGGTCGGGAGATCGGACAACGTGCCATTGAAATCCTTCTCGATTTTCGTCTTGCTGCGAAGGCTTTGGGTGGGCTTGTACCCGTCAAGCCATACATACTCTAGCTTTACTGCCATAACTTAGGTGTTTGTTATCTTTTTAATTATGAATACCTGCAAGTTTAGCAAAAGAAAGCCATAAAGTAAGCTAATGGTGTAAAAAAGTGAATAATTTTCAACTAACAACCATTAATTAAATGATTTATTAGATAAAACGTTATATGTACTTTTATTATAATTTATTTATTTTCCAGGTCAACTACTGCTGATTCGCAGATGAAACTAGGAGCAATCCCTGAGCTGCTGATCCGGGTCTCATAGTCTTGTGGAAGCAGGTTTCCGGTGAGTACCAACGCCGTATCCAGCCCAAACTTGTTTCCACCCAGGATGTCAGTGTGGAGGGTGTCGCCCACCATAAGTATGTCCTTCTTCGTGATGCCCGGATGTTGCTTAATGATCCGTTCCCATGCGAAAATGAAGATCTGCGAGTCTGGCTTTCCAAATCGTATAAACTTCTTTCCCGTGATTTTTTCCACCATCCAGGCCAGGCCACCAATGGCTATGCCTACATCCCTTTTCGACATTGGATAGGCTCCATCCGGATTGGCGACGATGGCTGGTATCGTCCGTCTCCGCAACAAGTTCACTGCCTTGTTGAGTCCATCCATCCAGTCGAAGCCTTCATCATCGAGAAGGACCAGGGCGTTGATATCGTTGATATTATCCTCATTCATTTGTTGTAAGGGAAGTGTATCGAGACCTGGGTGCTCGATGTAGTGCGCTGAGTCCTCGGTCCCGAGATACGCCACCAATCCTTTCTTCACCTTTAGGTCGAGGAATTCCTTTGCAAGCATGCCAGATGAAATGATCTTGTCCGCAGTTATTGCTTTTAGTCCCTGGCTATGATAGGACGCGGCCAATAACTCGGGACTGCGGCTGGCATCATTGGTTATGACGTAATAGGCCTTCTGTTGCTCATCGAGCCAGTCGAACGTATTCTCAATGCCCGGAATCAGACCTTTGTACGTCTTGATCACTCCATACGCATCGAAAAAGATGATCTTGTAATTCTCCAGCAGGGTTTTGAAATTGGTCATCTATCGCCTTATTAGGTTATTTCTGTACATAGTCGTGAATAGTGAGTAGTGAATAGTGAGTGGGTCGTTTTATGTTGATGTTCTCCTAAGAATAGTAGACCGATAATCAGACTCTATTCACAATTCACTACTCACCATTCACGGCGTTCACTGCTTTATCTTCAACCGTTCTATTATCTCCTCCGGGTCGAAATCGCTATCCACTGAGGGGAGATAAATCTCGTAAGCCTCCTTCTGTAATTTCTCCGCATATTGTTCGCTGAAGAAATGGTTTCCATTCTTGACCACGTAATTAAGAATAAAGAAACGGTATCCTTCCCTCAAAAACCGAATCTCGTCTGCCGTAAAGGGGTTGATCTTATGATATTCACTTAGGAAGGTGAAGAATCTTTCCTCCATCATCGGGCTAATCAGGTAGCTGAATACCGTCTTGTCACCTGCATCACTCACCACACGACTGAAGAAATAAAAGTCGAGCATTCGACTGCTCATCCTGAACCAATCGTAATCCCAGCGACTGAACAGTTCAAAATTATCAATTACGGAGAAGTTGCCGATATTCCAATCGATGAAGACGGGGATCGTCTCGAAGCTTCCTGCATTGCACTTGTTTCGGTTCTTCAAAAACTGCTCGCAATGATATCGTATCATCTCGATGTTGTCCTTGCTACCGAATCTTTTGCCATCTGTCTCTAATTGTTCGAGAAGGGTATTGATATCGGTCCTCAAGGTCTTGCTGCTTTTTGGAAGTACATTCCTGATGCGGCTGCAGGCGAGATGAAACTTGGCGATCTGCCTTCCAAAATTGCGGATATGTCCTTCGTGAAGTCTTCGAGGCATGCGCTGCATTACGCGACTCGGATTGTAAAACACTACCCAGGCATCCTTCTTTCCTTTGCGATATCGATAAGTATACACATGATTGTTCTTCAACAGGCTTTTCGCTAAAAGATTTTCGAAAGGGTAGAGCAGGTTGTTGCTAAGCGAATGGATAATGCGATGATCTTCTTTGAAGTTTTCATACTTCCCGAAGGTCGATAGCTTTGCGATGACGAAATCCTCATCGGCAAACGTCACCTTATATACGGAGTTGGTAGAGACCATTGGACTGATGTCTTCGATAGCCTTGATCGACCTCGAAGGGTCGTACCCGCGCCATGCTGCCTTCACGATATCGGGATGACTGCTCATGCCGTAGGGGATTGAATCTTTTTGTTCTTCGCGGACATTACGGTTCCCAGCCTCCTCCAGTCGATCTGTGCCGCCATAGGAATTATCATTAGGGGCAACACTATGCTACGATATCGTACGATGGCACCAAGGTTGTTTACACTGAAGCCGATGGCAAGCATTACCGATACGGAGAGAAAAAGACAAAGGTAGATGGGCATTCGCGCCAACGGGTTTGTCTTTTTTCTAAAGAACATGAAAAGAATGAACAGGCAGATCAACAGGTTGATCTCTATCGAGGCAGCTAGTGAAAGCAAATGACGCACATCACCTGGAAACGGTCGGAGGAATGACAACGTCACTGCTTGTGGTGTGTTCTTGAAGAAGCTCTGAGCAGTTGGTTCCAGTTCCTTTATGGGTATTGCTGAGGCGCCGCCCTGCAGTTGCAGGAAAGCCTGTTGCTTTGCGACTACCGCCTTCGGGAAATCCAGGGAAGGCAGGATGTACCTCGCTGTGAAAAACAGAATGCCGCAAGCCAGGTAGACGCCAGTGAAAATGCCAAGTGCATATCGCCGCCATCTGCTGGCAATAAGCCATGCCAATACTGCGGGCAGGATGAGCACCATCAGGTAGTTGCGCATTACCAATAACATAAAGAGGCCTGCCACGATGCCGAACCAACGCCCGAACGTATATCGTTTCTCTTTCCATCCGAAGTAGAGGTTGTATATCACGATGCTGATGGCCGTAAATATCAAGCCTTCTTTATAAAGCCCGCTCGTCCAATAGATGAAGGATGGAGTTAAGAAAATCGCGAGAAGGATGATCAACTTCTTTCCCGGAAATATGTCGATCATCACGCGATAGAGTGCGATAGGACCGAATAGTGATATGAATGAAAACGCGATGACATTCACATAATAATGCCCGAAGCTGAGGATGTTGAGCATCGAGAGGAATTTGACGAAAATATTTCCTTTGAGGTCGTTCCAGTAAGACATCGTGGAACCAAAGAACTTATCAACTCCGCCTGGGTAAGGATCATGAAATAGATTGGTGAGATATGCCCAGGGATCGACCCAAAGCAATTGATATTCTGCAATGCCATAATGATGATAAGCCCATGTGTCAACCATTTGAGCCAGGTTGCCATAATAAAGTCCCATCCAGCCGTAAAAGATACCGGCCATTACTTTTAAAAGGAATAGGATGATCAATTGCGAACTGTTAAGCCCTGACCTGGTAAAGAACTTAACTTTTGTAACCAGCCAGGCAAACAAAACGAGGTAGAAGACAAAAAGTAGATACTCCAAACAATGGGATTTATTAATTGTGCAAAATAAGTATAATTGACGGTTTCACGCAAAGACGCAAAGTTTCGCAAAGGCGCAAAGGTATTTCATGTTAATCCCTAAGATCCGTTGAAAGCTATTCATATTAGGGTGCCGCTA
>JACMKU010000178.1 GCA_014379965.1 Chitinophagaceae bacterium | reverse complement strand
GAGCTACGGGGCCATTCCTTAGCATTCGCTAAGAGCCGGCAAAAATAGTGTAAAAAACGGTCGGGGCAAAATCATTAAGCAAATCGCTATAAAACAGCATATTTCTTTTACCGGCAAAGGTTGAATCATTCCTTTCATTAGCTTTATCGCTGTTACCAACACTCGATAAATTATGAAAAAAATGCTTCTTCCCGCCATACTTGCCGTGGCTCTTACCACACAGGCACAGATGAAGGCGGACGATGTAAAAACCTTCACCCTGAAGAATGGGATGAAGTTCCTGGTAGTGGAGGACAACTCTATTCCCAATGCCAACATGTACCTCTTTTATAAGGTAGGTTCTCGCAACGAATACCAGGGTATCACAGGCCTCTCCCACTTCTTCGAACACATGATGTTCAACGGTGCCAGGAAGTTTGGTCCCAAGTTGTTTGATCAGACCATGGAATTCAATGGCGGCGCCAACAATGCGTATACAACCGAGAATGTAACCGTATATACCAATTGGTTTCCCACTTCCGCTGCCGAAGTAATCTTCGATCTGGAAGGTGACCGGATCGCAAGCCTCAGCATCGATCCGAAGATGGTAGAGAGTGAGCGTGGTGTAGTCCTCTCTGAAAGAAGTACCGGGCTCGAGAACTCACCCTGGAACATGCTCGTCCAGGCTGTGCAGGCCCAGGCTTTCCAGGAACATCCATACCACTGGCCCGTGATCGGATACGAAGATGATATGAAGAATTGGAAGCAGGCTGACCTCGAAAGATATTTCAAGACCTATTATGCGCCTAACAATTGCGTTGTGGTCGTGTCGGGTAGTATTAAGTACGACGATGTAAAAAGGCTGGCCGAAAAATACATTGAACCCATACCGGCTCAGCCCGCTCCTCCACCCGTTCATACAGTAGAGCCCCCACAGACTGGCGAACGCAGAATCCTCGTCCAGAAAGAAGTGGCAACTCCTTACCTCAATATTATGTATCACGCTCCCGAGGCAAAACACGAAGATTATTATGCGTTAGCCCTTTTAAGTGACATCCTTACCAGTGGCAAGTCATCGCGTCTATATAATGAACTGGTCGATAAGAAGCAGCTCGCCACTTCCGTCTTTACCGACTATGGCCCAACATTCGACCCCTACCTCTTCGGCGTTTATGCCGTAGCCAACAAGGGTACGAGCGAAACGGATCTGGAAACCGCCATCTATGTCGAGATTGAAAAAATAAAGAAAGATGGAATTCGCGACAACGAACTGCAGAAAGTAAAGAATCAAAAAGTAATGGAATTCTATAACCAGGTAGAGACCATTAACGGCAAGTCGAATAACATCGGTACATACGAGGTATTCTTCGGGGATTACAGGAAGATGTTCGACGCTCCCGCGCTGTATAATAAAGTTACTGCTGATGATATCAAACGCGTCGCTAATAAATATTTTACAAAATCCAACCGTACCGTTGGCATACTAAAATCAAACACGGAGGAATAAGAATATGAGAACGATAAAATTATTTTCACTTATCATCGCCTCGCTAGTATGCACTGCATCTATCGCGCAAGATTATAAGTTACCGAAATACGAGAAGTTCACTCTCAAGAATGGCCTCACCGTCTACCTGATGGAACAACACGAAGTACCCGTGATGAACGTATCTGTAATTGTACCAGCAGGCGCGATCTATGACGGAGAAAAGGCCGGCCTTGCCTCACTGACTGCAACCGGCCTCAAATATGGTACAAAGAATTATCCAAAGGCAAAGCTGGATGAAGAGCTCGATTTCATCGGTGCCTCGGTTACCACATTTGCATCGAAGGAATCGGCAGGTTTATCTTCAAAGTTTGCATCTAAAGATCGCGATAAGGTCCTTAATATCATTAAAGAGTTGTTGACCGAACCAGTGTTCGACAATTCCGAATTTGAAAAAGAGAAGAAACGGGTACTCGTGAGCCTTGAACAAGCTAAGGAGAGTCCCAGGTCCGTTATTGGCTCCTACTTCGACAAGTTCATCTACGGAGAACATGTTTATGGCAACATCGTACAGGGAAAGATATCAACTGTAACTGCCATTACATCTGATGACCTGAAGAAATTCTATTCCGCTAATTACATTCCAAACGGCGCGGCATTGGCTGTTGTCGGTGACTTCAATGCGAAGGAGATGAAAGCGTTGGTGACTCGTCTGTTCTCAACATGGCCGAAAGGAAAGCAGGCACAGGTATCCATGGCTTCGCAGACTGTCGTGAAGCCAACCGGCAATCGCGTACTGTTGGTCAATAAGGACGACGCAAAAGAGACAACCTTCTACATTGGTGCACCCGGAATCAGCCGCAACAATCCTGACTTCGTGGCAATCGATGTTGTCAATACTTTATTCGGGGGCCGATTCACCTCAATGCTGAATGACGAATTGCGTGTTAATACCGGGCTTACCTATGGCGCAAATAGCCGCTTCACGCCGCTGAAGAACTCGGGGACGTTTGCGATCAGTACCTTCACAGCAGGTAAGACCACCGAGGCTGCACTAGACAAGTCGCTTGAAGTACTGAAGAAATTACACGATAAGGGTATCGACGCAACTTCACTTGCATCCGCTAAGAATTATGTGAAAGGCCAATTTCCACCGAGATACGAGACGGCTGGGCAGCTTGCCGGTTTGTTGACACAGATGTTCTGGTACAACTTCGACGAATCATTCATCAACAACTTTCAAAAAAATGTAGACGGTCTCACGGAAGAGAAGGCTAAACAAATAATTGCACAGTATTTTCCAAAAGACAAACTCCAGTTCATAATGGTAGGCAAGGCTGCCGACATACGCAAGATTGCCGCAAAATATGGTCCAGTGACGGAAGTGCAGATTACGGAAGAGGTGAAGAAGGCTTTCTAGACGTTTAACGTTTAACGTTTAAGGTTTAACGTTCTGACACAGAATATTTCCCTTGACTACTGAGACAGTATGTTAGATAAGTTTAGAGTTTAAAGGTTTAAACGTATGTCAAAATGGAGCCTCGAAGGTTAAAGGAAACCATCGGTTTGAAGAACGTTAAACGTTAAACGTTAAACGACAAAATGCATGAAGATTCAATTTTGGGCAATAGGTAAAGCCAACGAACCATACGTAAACGCGGGCGTCGAAGAGTTCACTAATAGGGTTGACAAGTACTTCAAGACTGCATGGACCATTTTGCCAGTGCCGAAGAATGCCGGGCAGATGAGTGAGGTTGAGCTGCGAAGGAAGGAGGCTGAAATGATTCTTCAGGGATTGGCGAAGGACGATTACCTCGTAGCTCTCGATGAAAATGGGAAGCAGGTTACTTCGGTGAAGCTTGCAGCATTCCTGCAGGCGAGGGCTAATGAGAGCGTTAAGAAAATCGTATTCCTGATCGGCGGAGCCTATGGACTGGACGAATCAGTGTTGACGCGGGCTAATTATACCTGGAGTCTTTCATCGCTTACTTTTCCTCACCAGATTGTGCGCTTGCTATTAGCAGAACAGGTCTACCGTGCATCCACTATACTTCGCAATGAGAAGTATCATCATCAATAAAAACTCTAAATTTAAGCTGAATCAATAGCCATGGAATTATCGATCACCCTAATCATTATTATCGCTACCTGCATTGTTTCAATAAGCGGTTTCAGTAACCAGCGCGTGGTGGACGATCTGATTTTTTATCCGCCAGCCATTAGTCGCCGCAACCAATGGTATCGTTTCTTCAGTTGCGGCCTCATTCATGCCGATGCCGGTCACCTCATCTTCAATATGGCCGCCTTGTATTTATTCGGTGCCGGGCAGCATCAGACAGGAGTCGAATATGCCTTTGGAGATATTTTTGGCACCAATGGCAAGTGGATCTATTTATTGATGTATGTATTGGCGCTGGCGGCAAGCTTGCTACCAACGTATTCAAAGAACAAAGACAATTATCATTACCGGAGCCTTGGCGCTTCCGGTGCAGTTTCTGCAGTAGTATTCACGAAGATTCTTCTCGAGCCAGTGAATGGTGTGGGCCTATTTTTTATTCCCGTTTTCATCGCTGGTTTCCTATTTGGCATCATCTACCTGGTGGTCTCGCACATGCTTGACAGGAGAGGTGGCGATAACATAAATCACTCGGCGCATATTTTCGGCGCTGTTTTCGGAATTGGTTTTACGATTATTGCATGCAAGATATTTTCTGACTATCCGGTATTGCAGGCGTTCATTGACCAAATTAGGTCAATGGATCCGGGAGATATTATCCAGTTTCCGTAACTGGGAGAGAGACGGGAGTCGGGAGACGGGAGACGAGAGACGGGCTTGTCCGCCGAAGCGTAGCGAAGGCGGGAGACGAGAGACGGGAGGCAGGAGGCGGGAGACGAGAAGTTGGCTTGACCGTAGAAGCGTAGCGAAGGCGGGAGACGAGAGACGGGAGGCAGGAGGCGGGAGACGAGAAGCTGGCTTGACCGACGAAGCGCAGCGAAGGCCGGAGAGAAAAATCCTAGGGATCAAAGCTTATGAATTGGAGGGCGTGAAGGTCATGCGTAGGATTGTTGACGTGTTTTCCCTGACCCTTACCCGATCATCGATGCGCATCCCAGTAACCCAG
Organism: Chitinophagaceae bacterium; assembly: GCA_014379965.1. Lineage (GTDB taxonomy): Bacteria > Bacteroidota > Bacteroidia > Chitinophagales > Chitinophagaceae > VBAT01. The sequence goes on along the minus strand of JACMKU010000178.1, from coordinate 1,805 downwards.
ATAATTTTCCTGTTCATTTCTACCACCCATACTCTTTCCTTGGCTGGCCGTGAGAGTTTTTGATCAATAAGAAACCGCGACACCTTTTTCTTTTTTTTCATCCCAAGCGGATAAAAATAATCTCCAGTCTTCCACTTGCGGAGTAGCAATGGGAAGGTGATGTGCTTGGCATCGAAATAACCCAACAAAGAGGTATTTGGAATGGGGGATTGAGAGTTCGGCAGGGTTTCAATTGTCATTCGACCGATCTCAAAGGTCAAGTCATCTACGCCTGAATCGATGACTATGGTCTCGGCTTCGATGGAGGATACAGGGGCGATGATGAACCAATGACGGTGCCGGATAATTTGATGAATGCCCGAAGCCGAAGAGACATACCTGCCCGTCTCGCTCGTTGTTAGCTTGATGATTTCCTCTAATTGGTGTTCCGAAAATCCATACGGAGAAACAATCTCATAGAGCAGCGCCTTGTTACGATATCCCATCAACTGTTTGATTGGGATGTGAAGTTCAGCTCCCTTCTTCTTGCAGAGTTTATTGATAATTCCAGAGACGGCAACCTTATACAACTTCTCGATTTCAGTGAATCTTCCAATGTTGTCGACAAGATTTTCCCTGATCTGAGGATATACATTCGCGATGGCTGGAATTATCTCGTTGCGAAACAGGTTGCGCGTATATTTAGAAGACTCATTGGACGAATCCTCCACAAATGCAAGATTGTGTTCCATCGCAAACTGGCGAAGTTGCGACTTGGCGAAGGGTAGCAATGGTCTTCGCAGATATGGGATAGAAGAATGACTTCCTATTGCTGGTATACCAGTGAGGCCGTGCAAACCTGTTCCGCGACAAAAATTCATTAGCACTGTTTCTGCGTTGTCGTCGGCATGGTGCGCGGTGAGGGTAAGTGCTGAGTTGTGAATAGTGAGTTCCGTAAACCATGTGTATCGCAAATTTCTCGCGGCCTCCTGGATGGAAAGGCGATATTTTGTAGCGTATTCCCCAGTTTCAAATTTTTTAACCAATACATCGACTCCATATTTCGAAGCTAAGTCTCTTACGAATTCTTCATCTCTCTCACTCTCCTCCCCCCTTAATTGAAAATTACAGTGAGCGATGGTAAAATCATATCCCGACCGTCTGCACAACTCACATAGCACAACCGAGTCGACTCCGCCACTGACAGCGATAAGCAACTTATCTTTTTGCGAGAAAAGATTGTTGGAAGAAACGAAATCTACAAAAGCCTTCTCAAGTCCCATTGGTTAGAAAGTGCTTAAACATTTAAAGGTTTAATAGTTTAATGGTTTAACAGTTTATGTGCGCAGAGGTCCAAGATCAAGTCCAAGCAAGCGCGTTTTCGCTTTTATTCATCATTCAACGCTTCGATTGCTCCTTTCAATTCACCATACGCATGCATTTCCGCTATCTTCTTCGACTCCTCCATTCCTTTTTCATACACTAGTTTGGCTCGATCGACATCGCCCTTTCGTTCAAGAAGTTTGCCGAGATGGTAATAGGTGCCAACATATCCTGGTTCCCTTTCCAAAATCGCTTCGAATAATCTTTCGGCCTCAACCTCGTTCCCGATTTTTATATACTCGAGTCCGAGGGCATGCTGAACAAAACTATCGGCGGGATTATTCTTTAGGAATTCATTTAGTTTCTCTATCCTATCCATGTGATTTGTACTAGGTGCTTGCCCCTCTGTATTAATCCTGTTTGAATAAAGGGGAAATTCTTCGATAAAAAATTTGATCTGAACTGCCCGGAATTACCTTTGCTTCACTTATCTTTGTTTTAGT
>JACMKU010000177.1 GCA_014379965.1 Chitinophagaceae bacterium | reverse complement strand
GTTAACATTTCCAGCTGGGAATAAAAGGGCATGCGTCGTCGAAGTTGTATACAGCGAGTCATTCCACAAATAGCTGTTACATGCAGTGATGGTCGTCGTACTGCTCGTAGCGTTATTTATCGTGAGTACAAGGGTAGCCGTAGAATCACAACCGTTGCTATTTCCACTTACGAATAGGCGACTATCAGTTGTGGAAGCTGTGTACAACGAATCATTCCACAAATAGCTGTTACAAGCAGTGGTGGTCGTTGTACTGCTCGTAGCGCTATTTATCGTGAGCACCAAAGTCGCTGTAGAATCGCAGCCGTTCACGCCTCCAGCAAAGAATAATCGACTGTGCGTGGTCGAAGCCGTGTACAGCGAATCATTCCACAGGTAACTGTTACATGCCGTAATGGACGTCGTACTGCTCGTAGCGCTATTTATCGTGAGCACCAAAGTCGCTGTAGAATCGCAACCAGTTACGCTTCCACCAGGGAAATGCACAGAGTTGGTGGTTGACGCTGTATAAAGTGAATCGTTCCACAGATAGCTATTGCATGCCGCGATCGTTGTCGTCGAGCTAACGGTACTATTTATCGTTAATACTAATGTAGCCGTCGAATCGCAACCATTTGCATTTCCACCTGGGAACAAAATAGAGTTCGTCGTAGATGCAGTATACAGCGAATCGTTCCACAAATAGCTGTTACAAGCAGTAATAGTTGTCGTGCTGGTTGTGGAGTAATTGATCGTGAGTACAAGCGTTGCCGTTGAATCGCAGCCATTCATACCTCCAGCCAGGAACAACCGACTGTGCGTGGTCGAAGCCGTGTACAGCGAGTCATTCCACAAATAGTTGTTACATGCAGTGATGGTCGTGCTGCTGTTTGTCGAATGGTTGATCGTGAGGACAAGAGTCGCCGTCGAATCACAGCCATTCACATTTCCACCCGGGAATAGGCGGCTATCAGTTGTCGAAGTGGTGTAAAGCGAATCATTCCACAGGTAGTTATTACATGCCGTAATGGACGTTGTACTGCTCGTCGCGGTATTTATCGTGAGTACCAGTGTCGCTGTAGAATCGCAACCACTTACACTGCCTCCAGCGAACAAGCGACTGTCAGTTGTTGAAGAAGTATACAATGAATCATTCCAGAGGTAACTCGCACAGGCGGATATAGTTGTTGTGGAGGAAATCGTACTATTTATCGTCAACGCCAGGGTCGCCGTTGAATCACAACCAGCAGTGTTGCCACCCACAAATGTAACTGAGTACGTTCCCGAAGCAGTGTAGAGCGAATCATTCCACAGGTAACTGTTGCAGACCGTGACATTTGTAACACTACCCGAAGAAACATTTATCGTTAGCAACAACGTCGCCGTCGAGTCGCATCCAACTGCGTTACCTCCAGCAAAAGTCACCGAATATGTACCTGAAGCGGTATAGGTCGAGTCATTCCACAGATAGCTGTTGCAGGCCGTGACTGTAGTATTGCTCGCGGATGGGGCATTGATTGTAAGTATTAGAGTAGCCGTCGAATCGCATCCAACAGCATTGCTGCCAGCGAACGTCATTGAGTATGTTCCCGATGCCGTATATAACGAATCGTTCCACAGGTAATTATTGCAGGCTGTCACGCTGGTGCTACTCGAGGACGGATTGCTGATAGTCAGAACGAGAGTTGCAATTGAATCACATCCCACAGCATTGCCTGCAGGAATGGTAACTGAATAGATTCCCGAAGCCGTATACACCGAATCATTCCACAAGTAACTACTGCACGCCGTGACGTTAGTGGTACTGGCGGACGAGTGGTTTATCGACAACACCAATGTGGCCGTGGAATCGCATCCTGCCGCGTTGCCGCCGCTGAAGGTCACCGAGTATTCCCCGGATGTCGTGTAGAGTGAATCATTCCACAGGTAGCTGTTGCAGGACGTAACAACCATCGTGCTGCTAGATGAGGCATTGATCGTAAGTATCAACGTAGCTGTGGAATCGCAACCGACCGCATTGACTGCTGGGAAGAGTTTAAAGTAGGTCCCGGATGCCGTATACAATGAATCGTTCCAGAGATAGCTGTTACAAGCAGCTATCGTAGTTACCGATGAGCTACTATGATTAATGGTCAAAACAAGCGTGGCAGTCGAATCGCAACCGACGGCATTTCCCGCTGGGAATAGTTTGGAATATGTACCAGATGCAGTATAGGTCAAATTGTTCCAGGCAAAGCTATCACACGCCGTAATTGCTACTGAGCTGCTGCTGTTATTCCGTATTATGACAATCACCGGATCAGAAACTGGCGAAGTACAACCGCTGGCTGCAACGAAACTTACTGTATAAGATCCTGCCGTGGTAACTATAATACTTTGAGTCGTTGCGCCAGTACTCCACGTATTGTTTAGTTGGTTCGATGTAAGTGTAACGCTTCCACCTTCGCAGAAATCAATCGATCCGTCTGCCGTGATGACCGGTGCTGCTGGAACAGTTTTCGGTGCGGCAAGACCGCTGCCTGGCGTACTCACACATCCATTCGAACCTGTTTGAGTTACTGTATAAGTTCCAGCGACATCCACACTGATGCTCGGAGTTGTTGCACCGTTACTCCATAACAATGTACCGGAATAGCCAGTTGCTGTCAGAATGGATTGACCACAATTATTTACCACATTCACCACTGGTGCTTGAGGAATTATCTTCGGCACTGCCTGTCCTCCCCTCGTTTCGATTCTTGGGCTGGTGCAACCATTTACGGTTTGTGTAACCGTATAAGTAGCTGCCGTAGTCACCGTAATTGACTGACTTGTATCTCCAGTGTTCCATAACAACGTACCAGTATAATTTGACGCAGTACAAATCGAGTAACCACAATAATTGACCGTAGTTATTTTGGGGACAGGCGGTATTGCAATTGGAGCCGCCACGAAGCTCGCCGCTGGGCTAACACAACCATTCACTGTCTGCGTAACCGTATATGTTCCCGCGTTCGTTACGGTAATAAATGAAGTAGTAGCATTGGTACTCCAATTAAGAGTGCCAGTGAAATTGGTTGCAGTAATCCGCGAACTTCCGCAATTGTTCACAACAGTTACTATTGGCGCCGGAGGAATGATCTTCGGTGCCGACAACGCTGACGCAATTGGGGTCACGCAGCCATTCACTGTTTGTGAAACGGTGTAAGTTGCCGCATTCGTTACCGTAATTGATGTTGTCGTTGCGCCATTACTCCATAGGAGAGTTCCAGAGAAATTCGTCGCTGTTAAAACTGAATGTCCGCAATTGTTGACTACTGTAATTAGTGGTGCGGCCGGAATTTGTTTAGGTGCACTCACCGCAGATCCAGCAGGACTTACACAGCCGTCTATGGTTTGAGAGACAGTATACGTTGCTGAATCGGTGACGGTAATGCTTGGGGTAGACGCTCCATTGCTCCACAATAAACTTCCCGTATAACCAGAAGCAGCCAGGATGGAATGCCCACAATTATTCACTACGGTCACGACTGGCGACTGAGGAATCATTTTCGGCGCAGCCGTTCCTATTGCCGCCGGGCTTTGACAGCCATCAACAATTTGTGAAACTGTGTAATCGCCGGAATCCGTGACATCGATTGAAACGGTCGTCTCACCCGTGCTCCAGAGGAGATTACCAGTATAAGTGCCAGCCGTAAGAACAGAATGCCCGCAATCATTTGAAACGTTGATCGAAGGAGCATTAGGAATGGACTTGGGGTTCGCAATTCCCGTACCATCCGCACTGATGCAGCCATCAACCATTTGAGTAATCGTATAGGTACCAGCATCCGAGACGGTGATCGAATCATTGGTCGAACCGTTACTCCATAACAAGCTTCCGGTATAGTTGGTCGCGATAAGCAATGATGTACCACAATTGTTCACAACAGTGACTGTCGGCTCCACTGGGATCGGCTTTGGAATAGCCAGTCCACTTCCAGGTTGGCTTGTACAGCCATTCGCAGTTTGTGTCACTGTGAATATCCCAATACTTGCTACTGTGATCGATTGTGCTGTTTCACCCGTGCTCCAAAGAAGAGGGCCTGTAAAGTTTTCCGCCGTGAGTAATGTACTGCCACAGTTATTGACAATAACCACGGTCGGAGATAATGGACGAGGTGTCACGGTAAGTGTAGCCACATTCGAAACAGCCTCACCATCCGAGTTTGTCCACAATGCCCGATAAAGCTTTTGATTATCTCCAGTTGAAACTGTGAAAATCAGGTTAGCCGTCGCTGCGTCCACAATATTGGTCCACGTATTACCATCGGTACTCTCCTGCCATTGAACGGTGGGAATGGGTACGCCGGAAGCTGAGGAGCTAAAGGTGACGTCCGAGCCTTGGCAAACTACTTGTGAAACGGGATGCGTTAATAGGACAGGCGCAGAACACGCGATCAATATGTCTTTAAAGGCTGGCGTAAACTGCGCATCAGTGGTAGCTAGATCTGTCTTGTATTGAATATATCTCGATACGACGCCTACACTCGTTCCGGGCGTTGCGATAGATGCAAACGTAGACCAAGTTCCGTCGGGCACAGGTGTATTACCTGTCCTGACGGATATGCCAAGTGATGTACCATCGGGAACTTCACTGTTCCAGGTCACACTTCCCCACGACCGGGACGCTCCTCCATCGAACACCCTGGAAGTAAATGTGCCCGAACTGGCATAGGGTGTCCTCCGCAACCAGTCCACAGTTAACGCCCCATCAGATGTAAACAGGTCACTGATCTGCAAATACATTTCGGAGCTAAGGGTGAAGTTGATCGTCGCCGCAGGTGTACTGCTATTATCTACAAAGAATTCAAAATTTGTGGGATTCCACTTGATCCTGTACCGGTGTGATGAACCAAGAAGATTTGAACCAAGATTCACCAAATCACCATTGGAACTACGCGCATAAAGATTTCCATCAGCAACTGAGCCTTGTCCAATTGCAATCCACGGATAATTGTTGAATGGCTGATCGATTGCAAATCCGACATTCTGGAAAGAACCAAGTCTAAATGTAGCTACGAAGTCGAGGATCGATCCAGGTGAAACAGTTGCATCCGTATAAACATGAGAGCCCGTAACAGTTATGGAACCTCCGCTAACCAAACTGGTACCGCCGGTGTTGAAAACCTCATGTGTCCAGCCGGCTGGAACATTTGAGCCGGAAAACTCTTCAAGTAATACCGGTTTTAAAATAACAGCACCATCCTCTTCAATCGCTACAGTGGTATTAGCATCCGGTGTACCCAATGAAAAATCACCTGCTGCCTGGTCATTGACACAAGGAGCAATAGGAAGGCTAAAACTAAGAACGTCGGGACTCGCAGGCGAGGTGACCATGTTTCCTGCAAAATCGGCAGAGGAAACACGGAAGTAGTATGTCGCGCCAGGGGTAAGCCCGGTAAGCATTATACTGTGGGAAGTCACGAGAACATTGTCAGTCGTATGGAGATTCAGGGTACCTGCATTTGATCCATAGTCAACTGTCGAAACAGATAGTTCATCCGTGTCCCAGGTAATGACGGCAGTCCCGTCAGTGTTTGGAACAACCACGATATTGCTTATGACTGGAGGTGTGATGTCCTCGATATAAGTTGCGGTGAACTCGTTTTCACCAGCCCCTACGTCAAAGAATGCATAGACCATTCCCTTTATTGTTTGCGTAGTGAACGCAAGTGCGTTTGAGTTTCGGGTGATAGCACTCAACTGTCCATTGGCAGAATACAAAGGAAGCATCGCCTGCATGTCATGAGATCCACTATACGCCGTTATCTTGAAACTAAGTATATTGTTCGCCCACGTGATATTCTCGAAGTAAGAATTATTGCGTCCTTCCAACCAGGTCACCATCTGCTTAGCGGAAATCACCGGTACCTGTCTTGCAAGAGCAGATGTGATGATGGCATTTGATCCCTGGTGGATAGCGGTATCGGTATGCATGTTTGCAGTAAACACACCGTAATAACCTTCGGGACCAAGCGCTTTGTCGAGCAGCTGGTTGGTAAAATTGGCAATCGATAAGCCCGACTCGTCTGTTATCTGTGTTGCCGCCTGGTAGCAATCGATCAATGAACCATCAAGATCGGCGAATCGCATTGGCATGCCTGATCCAGTAAACATTCCGACACGGTTTTGTATCCACGATGCAGGCCAGTAATAATAATTCACATCGAGTTTGATTCCTTTACTCGCTTCTACTTTAGCCTGCGAAGCCCAGTCGCTCCACGGGAGACAGTGTGTACGATTAGAAACAGGTGAAGAAAGTCCCGGAAATTTTGTATAGAATTCCGATAGTTCGGTATTGATCGTTGTGGTGAGTGAAGCCTCGGTATAATCGTTACAAAACGTAGTTGCGTGTAACGCTATTTCAAATCCCTGAGCCTGGTATGCGGCGGCCTCTGCATTCGTCATTGGTGTATTCGGATACACATACGATGTACCACGGATCGCGCGCCATTCTGCAACGTCCTGTGGTGTGTTAGGTCCAAGAGTAAGGTATTGATTAAATCTTCCCGCCGTACCATTGGTCGCGTGATCGTCGCCGGTCATGATGATTGCAGCCTTGAGTCCTCTTGGCAGGTACCAGAATCTAGGTAAGGGCTTTCTATGAAGATTGCTTTGAAGAATGATATTCGCAAGGAGACGCTGCTGCTCGTCTGCCTGTGGTATCGCAATTTTATTAAAGTCGATCCAGTCATTGCCGGAGTTAGCTGGTAAGCCGAAGAATAGTTCATCTGATCGTACGGGGCCTGGCTGGCCATCTCTCTTTGTTCCCTGCCACAATGGATTTCCCTGGCGTGTATAGACAATCGATTTCGCAAGATCATAAGTGAATGCGATCGCCCTGCCACCGTTTGTACCTACTAATCTAGAGGTGATGGCAGGATGTGTAGTCGGAGTAATGGCTGATGAATACAATGTCGCGATTGATGTTGCCCCAGATCCGCTGACGATATCCTGCACGTTTGCCTCTCCGTGGAATTGCATCGTCTGACCAACTATTCCTTTCCCAGCGCCCGAGATCGTATTTACCAAAATATACTTATCGCTTAATGTGCTGGTGGCCGATGTTAATCCCATTAAGCCATTCAATGCAGACACGGGTTTAAAGGCGATGAGTGTTCCTCCCGCATTGACCCAGTTGGTGAGCATCGTGACCTCGCTTCCACTAAGGCTTATCTCGCCTAGCACCACGACGTCGTAATTATCGAGCATCGCTGGCGTGACTCCAGAGATATCGCTGGCGAAAAACTGCGTGAGGCCCTCGGCCCTCAAGATCTCGGCAGCGTACCTGCTGAAAGGGTTCAATGCGTTTCCGATTACGAGAATAGGACCTCCCTTTCCATTGTCGGGTGGGGGCGGTGCCATAGTAAACGACCAACTATAGTTTGCGACAAGTGCATTGCCTGCAGTATCAGTAATGCCGGTCTTCACTGTGGCTGTGTATGTGGTGGAATTTAGTAAGGCAGCAGAAGGAGTTAACGTGGCAGCGTAAGTTGTCGGGTTATAACTAACAGTCGCCGGTATAAGTGAGCCGGAGGCGTTTCTCAATTCAAAGCTGGAATTGGTTATCGTTGCAGCATCCATCGGTTCATTGAATATCGCTGCAACAGGTGAGGCCACCGGTACATTCAATGCCCCCTGCGCAGGAGTCGTGTTTGCTACCTGTGGCGCTACGATGTCGGGTATGATGAAGACTACGTCGACCCAGTAATTATTCGTCTGAAAATTCTCAGTAGGCATCACGGGTGTTGATGTAAAACTGAAAAGACCGTTAGGTCCATCCTCTCCCCCTGCTAGTGCGCGCAAAGGTCCATTGACGACAGCGCTGGTGAAATATGGATTGGTAGCAGAATAATATCCGTCGGGACTAAAGTAGGAGACAATGTAAGTAATATCGGGAACAATTTCGACTGGCGTGGTAAGCAACACTTCCTGCCATCCTGATGCAGTTTCATTAGTAAAAGTCGCACTGCCAATGAGCGCGCCATTATTATCCCACAAATGTCCAGTATGTATTCCTGTATTGCCTGCGCCCTTGTAGAATCGAATGGCACGGATGCTACCGCTTTGTGTAACGCGAAACTTCATGCCGACTTCGATGCCACCGAGGTTATCATTGTTGAGTATCTCCTCCGGAACGCTGGAAGAGGTGAAAGCGGTGAATTGTGAAAAGGAAGAGGTACATACAAACAACCCTACCAACATTGAAAGCAGTTGTTTTTTAAAATACCGGTACCTGAACCTACATGCCATTACGAAGGAAATTTGGTGGTTTGCGGCTATTCAGGGGATGTTCTCGGGTGGACGTAGTTCTTTAACAACGGATATTAAACTCTTAGAGTTGGCTTGGAAGGATATTATATAATTGGCTTATATCTACATCCCAGAATGGGTTATAGGCTCAAGGAAATTGAAGAATGCTAACGGGCTGTAAAGTAAAAAAAATAATTCGAGAATAGTATATAATGAACAAATTATTTTTTATCGGAATCTTACTACCTAAAAACTTGTCTTCGAACGCTATACGTAAGCGTGAGATTGAACCAAAATCTGTTGTTTAAGTAACCGGCAACCAGTGATTGGGAATCAGGAATCTGCCCGCTCCTGAAGCTGTAGAGAAATTCCATTCCTAATTCCTGATTCCCGATTCCCAAACGTCTATTCAATCTCCAAAGCGGACATTCCGTAATTTGCCCCAAACCACCCCATTATGTTCCGATTGCTGCTGTTTGCTTTTTTCTCCTCCTCTGCGTTACCGTCCTTAGCACAAACCCGGGCGGACTCGATTCAGCTCATACGAAGCGCCGCCCGTCTGTATGACCTGGAGTTTACCGAATCCGAAGCAGACTCACTTCTCGGCAACGTCCGTTTCAGTGCAAACCTTTACAAAGGAATGCATCAGACTTTGCCGGCAAATAGTATTCCCTACCCTTTTTCATTCAATCCTCTTCCCACTGGAAATAAGATCCCAACACTACAAAAGAAGATCAACTGGGCGTTACCCATTACAACCATGCCGGCAAACAGGAACGACCTGGCCTTTTACTCAATTCCACAACTAGCTTATCTAATAAAAAATAAGAAAGTCACATCGGTCGAACTCACTAATTTCTTCATTGCGAGGTTGAAGAAATGGGGCGACACATTGGAATCGGTGATCACACTTACAGAGGAACTTGCCATGCAGCAGGCACGGCAAGCCGATGTCGACTTGAAGAGAGGGTTATATCGCGGTGTCCTTCACGGAATACCGTATGGATTGAAAGATCTGTTTGCCGTGAAAGGCTATAAGACTACCTGGGGTTCTACTCCGTACAAAGACCAGGTTGTCGATGAAGATGCATTTGTGTATGAACAATTGCGAAAGGCGGGTGCGGTGTTGTGTGCTAAACTCTCGCTTGGGGCACTTGCCTACAACAACAAATGGTTTGGCGGGGAAACTAAGAATCCATGGAACCTTAGCCAGGGGTCCAGCGGCTCTTCAGCAGGATCGGCAGCCTCGGTAGCAGCAGGTCTTCTGCCATTTGCGATCGGTACGGAGACCCAGGGATCCATCATGTCGCCGTCTACAAGATGTGGTGTTACAGGATTGCGGCCGAGTTTTGGGTCCGTAAGTCGCTCGGGTGCTATGGTACTTTGCTGGAGCCTTGATAAAGTAGGTCCAATCTGTCGCAGCGCCGAGGACGACGCCATCGTTTTTCACTATATCAACGGCGACGATGGAAAAGATCCGGGCGCAGTTAGTCACGCATTTAATTTCGATCCTTCCTTCGATATTAAGAAACTACGAGTTGGATACGCTGAAAATTATTTCCGAAGGCTAAACAAATCAGCGCCAGAATGGAAAGTGATCGAATTGTACACATCACTTGGAGTAAACGTTAAACCTGTCAATTTTCCTGACTCTGCAATTTATCCCAATAACCTGATGGGCATTATTCTCAATGTGGAGGGAGCTGCAGCGTTCGATGAGCTGACACGCACTAATAGGGACGATCTGATCGAAAGACAGGACAGGAATTTCTGGCCCAATATTTTTCGCGCTGCCCGAATGGTCCCAGCGGTCGAATACATCAATGCGAACAGGTATCGTTCACAACTTTGCAAATCTATGTATGAGTTTATGAAAGACTTCGACGTATTGATCGTACCTACTTTCGGCGGGCGACAACTTGCCATAACCAATCTAACCGGTCATCCTGCCTTATGTATGCCGATTGGATTCGATGCTTCGGGAAATCCTCAAAGCATCACCCTGCTCGGTCAACTTTACCAGGAGGCTCCTATTCTGACTGCGGCCAAGGCATACCAGGGTAAGACAGATCATCACAAAAAACATCCGGAGAAATTCATTAATTAATCATTACTTCCGTATTAATTTGAATGCCTAATCATAAGTTGAAATAAAATATGAAAGCCGCTTTATTCATTTTACTGGTTTATCTATTCGGGGCAGTCGATCCGAAAGAAAGTATCGATCTCCTCGTCTACAATGCAACTATCTATACTGTCGACAATTCGTTTTCCACCACTGAGGCAATGGCCGTAAAGAATGGGAAGATTGTAGCCACCGGCACAACACAGGAACTCGAAGGCAAGTATATTCCGAGGCAAAGACTCGACGCAGGGGGAAAATTCCTTTACCCAGGTTTTATAGATGCGCACGCTCATTTCCTGGGGTATGGATATACATTCCAACGTGTGGACCTCGTAGGTACCATTACCTGGGAGGAGGTGTTGGATAAGACGAAGGCATTCGCCCCTTCAATTCCTGGAACATGGATTGAGGGACGTGGATGGGATCAGAATGACTGGCCAGTAAAAGAGTTTCCTTCGAACGAACGTCTCAATGAACTATTCCCAAACAGGCCGGTGATCTTAACCAGGATCGATGGCCATGCGGCGATAGCGAACAGGAAAGCATTGGAGATGGCTGGAATCAAGGCGGGAGATCAGCTAACAGGTGGCGAGGTAGAAGTGAAGGATGGTAAATTGACTGGCATCCTTGTTGACCGTGCAATAGGACTGGTGACATCCCGTATTCCCCGTCCTAGCAAGGCACAATTCACCAAGGCGATTGTTGATGCACAAAAGAATTGTTTTGCAGTTGGACTCACTACGATCGATGATTGTGGAGCAAGCGCCGAAACAGTTGAAGCCATCAAGGCACTTTACAAAGCAGGCACGCTTAAGATGCGCCTGTATGTAATGCTGAGTGATGACTGGAAGAATTATTCATACCTCGAGAAAACGGGCATCATCAAAACTGACCGTCTCAACGTCAGGTCTTTTAAAGTGTATGTCGATGGTGCACTCGGTTCGCGGGGAGCCTGCCTGCTTGAACCTTATAGTGACAAGCCGGGTCACACTGGTTTCTTGCTGAATGCAAAAGATCATTATGATTCAATTGCAAACCGGATTGCGAAACATGGATTCCAGATGTGTACACACGCCATCGGCGATAGCGGCAATCGAACAATGCTCAACATCTATGCGAAATATCTTGGAAAGAAGAATGATTTAAGGTGGAGAATTGAGCATGCACAGGTGGTAGATAGAAATGATTTCGATCTTTTTGGTAAGTACTCCATCATACCTTCCGTCCAGCCGACGCATGCCACTTCTGATATGTATTGGGCGGGTGATCGCCTGGGAAAGGAGAGAGAAAAAGGAGCGTATGCCTATAAAGAACTGCTCTCGCAAAATGGATGGTTACCACTCGGAACGGATTTCCCGGTTGAAGACATTTCCCCTTTTAAAACATTCTTTGCAGCTGTTGTGCGAAAAGACAGCAAGGGATGGCCAGCCGACGGCTATCAACCGGAAAATGCATTGACCCGGGAAGAGGCTATTCGCGGAATGACTATATGGGCCGCCAAATCCAACTTCGAAGAAAAGGAAAAAGGAAGTCTTGAGAAAGGTAAATGGGCAGACTTTATCCTGCTTGACCAGGATCTAATGACCACACACGAGAATATGATTCTGCAGACGAATGTGCTGAAGACATATATCGCTGGGGAAAAGGTCTATCAAAAATGACGATGCTGCAAGGCATGCGGCCACTTGACTCGAATAGTGAGTAGGGTCAATAGTGAGTGGTCAATAGTGAGTGGCACTCTGTGAGATGCCTACTGCTGTCCAAGTTAAACTTGCCTATTAGCTATTGCCTATTGCCTCTTGCCTCTTGCCTATTGCCTCTTGCCTATTGCCTATTGCCTCTTGCCTCTTGCTTATTGCTTATCGCTCATTGTCCATTACGCGTAAAGGTTTATTTTTGCCGGATGATTGGTTCTGAAAACAAAGTCATTCGTATAGCAATCCTCGACCTCAATGAAGGCAAGCCCAACCAGGGCATGCGCTGTATCAACCAGATCATCACGGAATGGATGTGCGCTACCGAACTCAATGTTTATATCGAAGAGTTCGATGTTCGCATCAAGAATACCGTGCCCGACACGTCCTTCGACATATATATTTCGAGTGGCGGACCCGGCGATCCCCTATTCAGCCGCTTCGAAGACTGGGACATCAACTGGAATAAGTGGTTGAATGAGATGCTGCGCTGGAATGATAACCCATCGAATTCACAGAAGAAACATATTTTTTTCATTTGCCATTCTTTCCAACTGGCTTGTCGCTATTTCAACGCAGGGATCCTTACTAAACGAAAGTCTACCGCCTTCGGCATCTTCCCGGTTCACATGCTCGACGACGGAAAGGCGGAACCCGTGTTTGAAGGGCTGCCAGACCCATTCTATGCAGTAGACAGTCGCGATTATCAACTGATACAACCGAATCACGGCGTATTACAGCGGATGGGCTCCCGCGTACTCTGCATCGAGAAAGAACGCAGACACGTTCCCTACGAACGCGCAGTGATGGCGATCCGTTTCAACGATCATATGATCGGCACGCAGTTTCATCCGGAGGCAGACGCGATTGGGATGACGAGACATCTTACAACCGAAGAAAAAAGAAGGACGGTGATCGAGAGCTATGGAGAGGAAAAATTAAACAGCATGCTACTTCACCTCAATGATCCTGATAAGATCATGTGGACCTACTCGCATATACTTCCCAATTTTTTGAATATTGCAGTGGGGGAGTTGGAGCCGGCGTAGATTGGAGTTGATTAGTTGATTGGGTTGATTAAGATGATTAGGAAGCATCCTGATTTACTCCTTCAACCCAATCAACCAAATCAACTTAATCAACCCGATTTTGGCTGGAAGCTATTTTCCACTTCCCCCTTCCCGATTCCCTATTTTGTCTTACCTTAAATCTCTATGATACCATTCCTTCGCTCCGAATACAATAAACAATTTTCAAAAGAGAAATACGAAGCTTTCCTGGAGCACATCAATAGTTTTCATCCCGGCTCCATCGAATTCAGGCTCGCCGAGACGCCTGTGTTCGTACCAAGAGAATTCACGCAGAAAGTATTAGATGCCTGCGAAAGTATTGTCGACATCATCGCCGATCCGGGCTTCAGGCAACTAACAAAGAACGCTATACCCGACGATCTCCAGGTGCCAGGGGAAAATGACCATACGCATTTCATCGCATTCGACTTTGGCGTATGCATCAATGACAAGGGGGAGTATGAACCCCAACTCATCGAGATGCAGGGGTTCCCTACTCTTTTCGCATACGAAGTATTGCTGGATGATATCTTTCGTAAACACTTTCCGGTTCCTCCAAATTTTGAAGCATACCTGGGCGGCTTCGATAGAGAGAGTTATATTAAGCTGCTCAGGGAGATTATCGTTAAAGACGAATCACCCGAACATGTGATCCTGCTGGAAATATTTCCTGAAAAACAAAAGACACGGATCGATTTCTTCACGACCAGGGACTACTTGGGCATTAACATCGTCTGTCTCACGGAACTGATCAAGGAAGGAAAAAAACTTTACTACATGCGTGAGGGCAAAAAGACGCAGGTCAAGCGTATCTATAACCGTGTCATATTCGATGACCTACAGCAACAGGAATCCATTGTAAGGGAAAGGGGAAAGATCCTCTTCGAGGAACTGGATGTCGAATGGGTGCCCCATCCGAATTGGTTTTACCGGATCAGCAAATACACCATGCCCTTCATAAGACATCCGTATGTTCCCCTCACCTATTTTCTCAATGAATTGAAGGAGATGCCGGCTGATCTGGAGAACTATGTGCTGAAGCCACTGTTCTCGTTTGCGGGCCAGGGGGTAGTTATCGACGTAACACACGAAGACATCGCCAGCGTGAAGGATCCTGAAAATTGGATCCTGCAACGAAAAGTAAAATATGCTGAGGCAATCGAAACACCCGACACGCCCGCTAAATGCGAGATCAGGATATTTTACTTCTGGAAGGATGGTGAGGCCCGCCCCGTTCCTGCGAATAACCTCGCCCGCCTGAGTAAGGGAAAGATGATCGGTGTTAGATATAACCAGGACAAAGAATGGGTAGGCGGTAGCTATTGCCTTTTCGAGAAGTAACGTCAAAAGCATATGCCATGGATAAAATCAAAAATTGCAAACCAAAGGAGCTTGTGCCCGGAATAGTCGGTTACTATGTTCACGGACTCGATCTCACTCTTGGATATGTGGACATCGAGGCCGGCAGCGACCTTCCCCAGCACCATCATGTACATGAACAGATCACTTACATTATCGAAGGGCAGCTGGATATGATCATCGGTGGCAAACCCTATTCACTCACTTCCGGCATGTATCATGTGATACCATCTAACGTACCTCATGGTGCGGTAGCTGTAACCGCGTGTAGGGTGATTGATGTGTTTAATCCCCCCAGGGAAGACTACAAGTGAGAGCGAGAAACAGAGCGGGAGCGAGGGTAATGACTCGCTCCCGCTCTGTTTCTCGCTCTCACTCCGCGCCTCTGCATCTTTGCGTGAACCTTCTAGTCCTTAAACTTCTTCTTCAACTCCATCAACTTTGCCTGAAACGAATTCGCCGGCTCGGCTTGGGTCACCGTTTTCCTCGGCCCTACTACTGTTCTCTTTTCCGTTTGCGTCTTCTCTGCCGCTTCTTTCAATGAAAGTGATATTCTCTTCCTGGCCGGGTCCACTTCGAGTACCATGGCCATTACTTTTTGTCCAAGCTTCACGGCCTCATTCAGATCGCTGATGAAACGATTGGAGAGATGGGAGATATGTACCAGTCCATCCTGCTTAACTCCAACATCGACGAATGCTCCGAAGTTTGTAATGTTTGTAACGATCCCTGGTATTTTCATGCCGGGCTTGAGATCAGCCATGCTGCTCACGCCATCGGCGAAACGAAACTCTTCGATAGGCGACCTGGGATCACGTCCCGGCTTCTCGAGTTCCTTGAGGATATCGCCTATTGTAAACTGACCTATCGTCTCGGATACATAATCATTTACCTTCACCTGCTTTCTTATCGCAGGATTCTGAATCAACTCCATTACACTACTTCCTGTTTTCGCGGCCATGGCTTCCACTACGTGATAGCTCTCGGGATGAACTGCTGAATTATCGAGAGGGTTTGCCGCGTTTTGAATCCGGAGAAAGCCCGCGCACTGCTCAAAAGCTTTAGGTCCCAACATCGCGACCTTTTTTAATTCATCCCTCGACTTGAATCCGCCGTGCTTCGCGCGATATTCAACTATATTCTTAGCAACCGTGTTGCCCAAGCCTGAGACATATGTCAACAGGTGTTTGCTCGCAGTATTAACATCTACCCCCACAAAGTTTACACAACTCTCCACTACCTGGTCCAACGCTTCCTTCAAACGATTCTGGTTGACATCATGCTGGTATTGTCCCACCCCGATACTCTTCGCATCGATCTTTACCAATTCACTCAAAGGATCAAGTAGCCTGCGACCGATGCTTATCGCCCCACGCACGGTAAGATCTTCATCAGGAAATTCTTCCCGAGCTACCTCGCTTGCAGAATAGATCGACGCTCCGCTCTCATTGACCATGAATACCGAGACTGGCTTACCGAAATCAATCGCCCGCACAAGCTGATCGGTCTCCTTACTAGCCGTGCCATTACCGTAGCCGATGGCCTCGATGTCGTATGTTGCCACGAGTTCTTTTATTGTTTGTGTAGCACCATTCCAATCATTCTGCGGAGCATGTGGGAAAATAGTATTGTACTTTAGAAAATTTCCATTCTCATCAAGGCACACCACCTTGCATCCAGTCCGGAAGCCGGGATCAATGGCCATGATCCTCTTCTGTCCAAGAGGCGAAGCAAGCAACAACTGGCGAAGGTTCTCTGCAAATACCCTGATCGCTTCCTCATCAGCTTTAGTCTTACTTGCCATACGGAACTCGGTTTCCATAGCGGGCTTGAGCAGACGCGAGAACGAATCTTCTATGGCAAGGCTTACCTGTTGCGCAGCGACGTTCGAAGCTGTCAGCATAGAGCGCTTCAACTCCCCAACTCCCTCCTCCTTATCGATGTTGATATCCATAATGAGGAAACCCTCCTTTTCCCCACGTCTAATGGCGAGGATGCGATGTGAAGGACTTTGTGCAAGAGATTCTTTATACTCGAAATAGTCCCTGTACTTCTGTGCATCGGACTCATCCTTCTTGCTGGTCAAGACCCGGGAAGACACCACTGCGCTTTCGCTAAATAGTTTGCGGATAATGTTTCGCGCCTGTTCATTTTCCGAGATCCACTCGGCCATGATGTCGCGCGCACCCTGCAATGCCTCTGCAGTATCCTTCACCTGCTCATTGATATATTTTGATGCTGCTTCTTCTACGGAATCTAATCCCTGCTCGAAAATCAATTTTGCCAATGGTTCCAGGCCTTTCTCTATCGCAACTGTAGCTTTCGTCTTGCGCTTGGGCTTATACGGCAAATAGATATCCTCCAATTCAGTAGCGCTGATACAGGCATCGATCCTTTTCTTCAGTTCCGGGGTAAGCTTACCCGCGTCCTCGATCGTCTTCACTACGGTTTCCTTCCGCTTCTCGAGATCATTGAAATATTTTATCTGGTCGATGACCGATGAGATGACAACCTCATCGAGATTGCCAGTTGCTTCTTTGCGATACCGGGCGATGAAAGGAATTGTAGAGCCTTCGTCGTGCAGGCTAATGATATTATTTACCTGTTTCAGTGAGAGGTTCAGAGAAGAGGCAATTTGATGAGTATAGATGAGCTCCATAGGTTTTAATTCGGGCAGCAAATGTAAAGGTAGCTGGAAAAGAAAAAAAATTGTTTATCTCCCAAGAAACCGGCATCCAAGTTTCACGCAAAGACGCCAAGATTCGCAAAGACGCAAAGAGTGTCCTGTGAATTGAAGTTTGTCCCATAATTGCTACTGTGTATATTGGTCACAACCTAAGAGAGATTCTTTGCGGCTTTGCGAATCTTGGCGTCTTTGCGTGAAACAAACCCTACTGCTTGAGCGAAAATCGCATCCCCGCAAAAATGCGAAGCCCCTGATTAGGCGCATAGACATATGCGGGATCAAAGGTCAATCCATATGGATTCTCCGAAGTAACAGGCACCCTTCCATTCGCATCGAGGTCAACCTTTCCGTCTCCATTATAATCTAGACGCTTATCGAATGGGTCGTTTGACCGTGCGATGAGGAATGGAGAATGACGGGCCGGCGTCCAGTTGAGTAAGTTCTTGATGCCCCCGAAGATCTCGACTTTCTTGCCGAGCAATTTTGTAAACTGGATATTCTGAATGCTCCAGACCGGTGAGAACCCAGGTCTGGGATCGGTGTCCGAGAGTAGTGGGAGTCGCATTGGGCCGTAAATATTCCCGGTATAATCGACAGTTAACCCAATAGCGGGAAAAACATAGGTGAGTGCCCAGGTGCCACTCCATTTCTCCGTCAGCATCAACGCCTGCCTGATGGATTTCCCATGGTCGTTCCTTTCTACCTTCTTTACATCCTGTAGGGTGACTCCTGCCAGGCTCTTGAAACGATTGCCGGAATTGACTTCGAGATTCAACGTGAGACCAGTAGATGAGGAAAATCCCCGAAGATTTTTATAAATGATCTTGTTAGGGTCAGTGTCATAGTCCGGTATGATCTGGTTCATGAAATGCGAGTACCAGATCGAGGCATCGGTATTGATGGATGTCCCTCCCCATCGAAAATGCCTGGTATAATTGACATTTACATTGTAACTCCGTTCGGGTCTCAACGATTCCTTTATCTCAACAGCCCTTGCACCAGTCAGTGCGGCGTGTTCTTCAGTAAAGAGGCTAACGACGCGGAAACCCGTTCCCGCGTTGAGACGAATCACCTCCCTTTCTCTCAGCGACCACTTCCACGCAACCCTTGGCGTGAAGATGCTCTTGTGCACCGGGTGATGATCGTATCTTAAACCAAGGAGCAAATGGTGTTTGCTGTTCACCTTCCATTCGTCCTGGACATACATCCCGGGAATTGCATGCTTGTCTGGAGTATTCTTGCCTGACAAAGTATCGAGCGTGGCCGTTGAATTATCATCATAGTAATTATAACGCAAGACAGAACCAAAAAGAAGGTTATGATGAGCGCCTACAGGTTTATCCCAGTTGAATTGCCCGAAGGCGATCTTTTGCTTTGCGAGATAAGGAAGCGTACCGTAGTAAGAATCCTGATGGTGGCCGGTAGCAGAGAAAGAGAAAAACATTTTCTCATTCACTGGCAACTGGTAGTTGCCTATGAGTTCCCACCTGTTTGTATAAATACTCTCACCGTATATGCTATCCGTTCCGCGGAATTGTTTACTCCAGCGCATATCACCACCCCACCTGTCTTCATAAAAATAGCGACCCGCGAGTGTCGCCACTCGGTTGTTCCTACGTGTGAAAGAGAGCTTGTTGAATATGGAGATACGGTGCTGTAGCGTTACGTCGGTGAACTGATCATTGTTCTTATCGAATGCATGCTGGTAATTAAAATAGTTGATACCCGCCAGGAGATTGGCCTTCTTACCGATACGGAGTTTGGCACCCGCATCGAAGTTGTGCTCGAGCCAGCTCGTCGTCATGAAATTGGCGGTGAAGAGTGGAGACTTCTCCGGCGACTTCGTAATGATGTTAATCAAACCCCCTATTGCCTCCGAGCCATAAAGTCCCGATGCGGGTCCTTTCACTATCTCGATCCGGTCGATCAACTGGGTAGGAATTCCAAACAGGCCGTAGACGGAGGCAAGGCTGCTGACAATTGGCATTCCATCGATGGTCACCATGGTATACGGTCCCTCGAGGCCATTAATATGTATATCTCCGGTGTTGCAGACGCTGCAGTTTAATTGGGGGCGAACTCCATTCACATTAGAAAGAGATTCGAAAAGACTGGGTGAAGGATTCTTCTTGAGGAATTGCGGCGTGTAAACTTCAACAGAAATTGGACTCTCGGATTTCTTTACCGGGCGCATTGTGCCGCTGACGACTACGGCATCGAGTTCCCTCTCAAGAGGCGACAACAAGATAACTACGTGCTCTCTGGTACCAGGAACAAATTGCTTTGCAATATAACCCACAGCCGACACGAGGATTGTATCTGCCAGCTTCTCAATCACAAACTTTCCACGCTCGTCACTAACGACGGTTGCACCGGAACCTACAGAAACGATCGTTGCTCCTACCAATACCTGACCCGTTGCCTCATCCAAAACAATTCCATGCCTTGATGCTTGTCCTACGCTGACAAGACATATCGAAACGCTTAAAACTAAAAGTGATATTTTCCTCATTATTTTCATTCGACTAAATTATTTTTTAGACAAGGCTAAAAATTTATTTAGACAAATATAAGAATTATGTTGACCAGACAAGAAGAATTTGCCAGCAATCCTGTATTTGATTTCTTTTTGTTTGGGGAAAAGAGAGATTGCTCGGTAGTTATTTCTTCTTCAGAGCATTGAGGAATGTCCTTTCCAGGCTGATCAGCCAGTTGTTGCGGGTGGCCATGCGTGTCATATCACCCGCAAGTTCAAACCGGTACCCCAAATTCACCTTCATATTACTATTGAAAATGAGCTGGATCGCAGGTGCAAGGTCTAGGTAATAGGCCTTCCTGTCCAACGACTGTTGGGCCAACACCTCTGCGTACACATTTACGTTCAATTGTTTATAGTCGGTATACTCGCGCGGTAAAACGAGGTACCCTGCAGAAAAAGAGTAGTTCATCACCTGGTAGATGCGGGATGGGACATAGATCACATTCTTGCTATTCCGTGACGTGTGAAGCACCTGGGTATGGCTGACCGTACCTGATACCGCCAGCCTGTTCCACAACTGGGTGGCGATGATCCCGGCCTGGACCCCGCTCTTGTCACCTTGCAGACTCACCTCATCATTGTGAAAAGGGACACGGCTATAGGACACGTCGGCAAAAGCGGCCATTCGGAAGTGACGATGTATCTCATCCCTCGAGAGAAACCGGTACTTGCCATAGAGAAAAACCGACTCCCAGGTGATGTTCGAAGTGTGCATGTCCCCGATGGTCCCGCCAACATGTAGCATCAAATTTTTATTAAGCCCTAACATCACTTCAGGCATATAGCGCTGCATCGGTCGGTCGTGCCATGGCTGTCGACCCATAAACATACCTGTGAGTTTCGCACTGATAGAATTTGCTGGCATATTGGATGCCGGCTCCGTGTAGACATATAATTCCTGAGCCCTTACGCAAGTTTGCGTAAAGAAAAAGAGAGTAAGAATAACTAAGGCCGCCCTCATGATTTCATGTTAATCATTCCTGTAATAAACGCTTCACATTTTCTTCCAACTCTTTTCCTTCGAGGTCGATGCTAACGACATCTCCCTTTTTATTGATGAGGTAGGATGTCGGCAACTGGTAAACATTCCAGTTGATGGCTGTCTGCGCATCCCATCCTCTCGGATCAATGACCTGACTCCACGTAATCTTGTCCTTCGCAATCGCCTTCATCCAATCTTTCTTATCATCGTCGAGCGATACACTGAATATCTCAAAACCCTGTGCCTTGTATTTTCCATACAGCTTCACCAATTGGCGGTTAGCTGTTCGGCAAGGGCCGCACCAACTCGCCCAAAAATCCAGCAGGATCACTTTTCCCCTCAGCGAGGAAAGTGTCATTGAATCCCCTTTGACCGTCGGTAGATTAATACTAACCCTTGGATCTGTAATATTCGGCAGCTGCGCCCGGGAAATAATTCCCGTCATTAGGATGATCGCAAGAATAAAATTTCTTTTCATTTTCATATGATGGTTTGATGAGAACTGGTTGATTGGTTGATTAGGTTGAATAAGTTGATTAGGTTGGTCACGAGTGAACACAGTCAACCCAATCAACTCAATCAACCTTATTAACATCAAATCGTTACATGATACATTCGCGTCTCCGCCTGTACTCCACTACAACAATTAGCCGCTTTCCCAGTCTCCACGCATTTCATTTTCGAGGCCGTACTGAATTTCCGGAATTGCTTCGCAGTCAGGAAATCCTTATCGACTACACGTATTGTCTTTTCTCCTTGCAAGACCTGCGAGCTCACTTCCAGGAAATGAAAGTTCTTATCCCCGATCTTTACATGCGTATCATTCTCAATCTGCACTCCGTCAAACTGGCCCGTCAACTTCAGACTTCCCATTCCAAAGCCTGCGCCTTCAACGGCATTCTTGATGGCATCTATATCTGTGGCGGTGGTTTCCTTGAACACGATATGAAAGGCAGAGTTCTTTATATCAGCCTTCACAGACTGAACAAACGGCAACCCCTGCAATGCTTTATTGATTGCATTGCTGCACATCGCACAGGTAAGACCTGTAGCTTGCAATTCAGCCTTAGTAAACTGTGCGTTCGCGCTTAAGCCAAGCAGCGACATCGCTAGTATCATTAATGTGTTTTTCATTCTCACTATTTAACGTTTAATCACTATTGTTTCTTGCAGCATCCTGCTTTTTTATCATGGCCTTCTGCATGGCTACAGCTTTCGCCGGCCTTACATACTCCATCCGCGGAGCAGCAGCCTTTGTCTTTACAACCAGCCATATCCGTACACTTGCCATCTTTGATCTCACATTTCTCCGAGCAACACGCATCAGCCTTTTCTTCTGAAGTCCTATCATATTGGCAGCAGCCATGTAGTTTATTGTAATCGGCATCAGCAGCCTTCACATCGCGTGTATCATATCCAGCCGCTGCGATACTTTTCTGGATCTTTGCGGCATTGGTCGTACTGCTATTATACTTGATCGTAAGTTTCTTCGTCTCACTATTCCATTCTGCCGTGCTGGCACCAGCCTGCCTGGCTGCCTTCTCTATCTTCGTTTCGCACATACCGCAATTACCAGATACAGGAATCACCTCGGTCTTTGTCTTTTGACCGAATGAAAAATTGGCCAGAGCCATAAACAATGAGAAAAAAGAGGCTATTTGAAGCGCTTTCATAATAATTAATTTGAAGTTTTGAGCCACGGCCTTTAGACCGTAACGATAATATTTTTACGAATAACCCTCAGGCGGGTAATGCAAGTTTCATCCCCGCAAACCGGGGCTGAAATGAAAAAGGCTTCATCTCAAATTCTGAAAACGCAATGCTGTAAATATGTTTCCTGGCCTTTTAGCAAAGGCGGAGAATGATTTCTAAAATGCCTTGTTTCTTTAACATTCGTAAAAGAAGCGGCAATATATTGGGAAGGTGTAAATACTAATGTCTCTAAGGAAGGCAATTCGAAAGCGATCACCTCACCCAGCTTCTGATCCTCCGTCATCTTGATGATCTTCACTTCGTCGCGGCAACAACCGTTGGAACTGTCGGTATGCATTCCGCACTTATCGCAAACCTTTTGCTGGGCGCCAAATAACTGGGTCGAGGCCAACCTGTCCATGCAATAATGGAAGTTGATCACCACACCACAGGTAAGGATGAGGTAACAAATAACTGATATGGAAGCGATTGCCTTTTTCATGGACTGAGCGTAAAGATAGAGTGAATTGGCGGGATGTCATAGGGTTGGGAGGAAGTTAACAATCTGGCTGGATTGGTTGATTAAGTTGATTGGGTTGATTGAGGTGGCTACAAGCGTTAAAGGACTGTAAACCATAACGATAAAAAAAAGGAACAAGTAGGGACTAGCTTAGTCAACTCAATCAACCAGTCAACCCAATCAACTTACTCCCATCCCTACCATCTAGTTAACGAAACTCCAGTACACCCCCAGCCTAATCATAAATCCCGCATACGGATAGTCAGGTGCCGCGAGATTGTTATTGGTAAATCCAAAGCCATTGGAGGTGCTTGCAGTATTGAGGTTTTCGAATCGGAGATAAGCCTTGAATGGTCTTATTCGGAAGTGAACATATGCAGATAGATCGGGCATTGTGTTTTCTATTTGCACCGATTCCTGGTAGAAGAACTGACCGATGACTGGAGAGTAACCATCGGCCTTATAGGGCGTATGATATCTAGCTTCGATTCCCACCGCCATATCCAGGTTCTTGAATCCAAGATTACCCTCATATCCAAACCTATTGCGAGTGAAGACTAAAGGAAGGTTAACCGGTGCATTACCAACTGCCTGCTGGAAGTATACGTCCGTATGCCAATTCCATCGTTTACCGATTTTGAAAGTCTTCTGCACGCCAATCCTCAGCACATTGAATATAGAACTGAACTGCTTCAAATCGTAATAGTTCGTTACATAGGTGTAATTGGTGAGTAGGTAATAGTCGCCGGTAAGCCTCAGGCGCAAGGAAGGCTGAAACAATGAAGCGAAAATATGCGTGGTGTTTTCTTTATTAAAATCGGTAGCCGACTTCATCAGGTAAAAACTACTGCGTTCATTGAAGATGAAAGACGGTGTACGGTTCACATTCTCGAAGCCGAGTTGGACATAGCCCGCCCTTTTCGTGCCAGTGGCGCGTTGGAGACTAGCATAGGCTGAGTAATCTCCGGCATTCATTCCTGTGAAATATAGTTTGCCGCTTGCCTCGATGGCCCACTTCTGGTTGCGTGTGCGATTTCGATACTCGGCATGACCATATACATTATAGTCCGTTTTCGACGAAGGATAGATCTGCCGCAGGTTTTGAATGGCCGCACCAAGCTTGATGAATTGCTGCAGATTTTTGGAGTCCGGGAATTGATAGATAGAGAAGTCGTTTACGAATTCCTTCCACTGGTCCTTGCGACTAACCGAATCGTTGGTAAGTCGGATATCTAGACCATAAGTATCCATGTAATAGATTGAATCGGGAACATATCCTCCCCTCGGCACATCATCGAACCTATACCTGTATTGGCCAAACTGAAATGTATGTTCGAATCGAACACGAGGGAAGAATAACGGAATTACAGTAGAATCAGTGACAAGCGAATCCTTCTTTCCAAAATCATATTGCTGACGGAGCAACACCGCTAACTCATTGTAACGATTCCCAGTGCCGACATCGGTATTGAAGAAATTACGCGTATTGCCGGGTTCACCCCCAATCTTCGTAGGAATAACGAATCTATCGCCCAGATCAGGATCATCGAGATCACTGATATTCCGGACCCCGCCGTTTTCACCTGATTGAAGCTTATTTCCTGTGAGAATAAAAAAATTATTGTACCGCTTATTTACAGACTCATACCGGGAAGTGACCAGGTAATTATTGTGATTCGTCTTCTGGTTACTGAAATAGCCGGGTGCATTTATGAGACGGTATTGCAACAGGAAGTTCCAGTTAGGTTTGATATTCTGTGTATGCAGAATCTCGATGATCTGTTCAGATTTCGCCGCGAGTTGATAATTCAATTCCGAATAAGGCCGCGTTGTATTAAAAAATCTCGCCTTCTCCAGAGTCCATTTGTAAATATCCAAAGCATGCAGGCCAGGATCCCAGCCTGGTTTCATTGATGGAGAAAAAAGAATCGATCGGGATGCGGTGCCTGTGTTACCCAGGAATATATTAGTCGCCGGAATGGGAAATCTTCTTGTAAAGTCTGCGATGGAAGAATCGAGCGAATAGTTTCTTGTCGAATCAAGATACCTGTATCTCACCGTGATCGAATCTTCATACCTATCCCTTCGCTTGAGGCTGTCTGTACTCGTTCCACCTCGCGCGCCGCCCGCGATGTTCTGTATCCGGCCTCCACCGCTTTCAATGAGTCTTCGTTGTGCAAACGAGGGAATGGACCCGGCCAAAAGGACGATGATGACTGCGATATATGTTATCCTGGTAAACAGTTGTGCAGGGAGTTTAGTTTTTGGAATCGTTTTCTGTCATGGGTACGGGGTGGCAAATTAGCGCTGTAAAATTACAAACCCTGAACTGAATTTGTTAAATACACGCTACAAGTTCTCTGAATATGGTAGCAAGCTTGGGAGAAGCGGCCTTTGCCGCCTCAAGCACTTCATCATGAGTGGTGATAATACCGTCTTCTCGCAAACCCATGTCCGTGACTACACTCATTGCAAATACTTGCAGTCCCATATGATGTGCAATGATTACCTCCTGTACCGTGCTCATACCAACGACATCCCCACCAAGTCGATGAATCATCTCGTATTCGGCCCTCGTTTCGAAAGTTGGGCCCGTCACGCCGAAGTAGACACCGGTCTTCAATTCAAATTGGTTTGCGGATGCGATTTCCTTCGCCCTTTGAATTAATGTACGTTTATACGGTTCACTCATATCAGGAAACCTCGGTCCGAATTCCTCGATATTGGGGCCAACGAGTGGATTGGGAACATACAGGCTTATATGATCCCTGATGATCATGATATCTCCTACTCTGTATTCCGGGTTCACACCACCTGCCGCGTTGGAAAGGAATAGTGTCTCGACTCCCAGTAATTTCATTACGCGGATTGGGAACACCACATCGTTTGAATCATACCCTTCGTAATAGTGAAATCTTCCGGCCATCACCACCACAGTCTTGCCTCCCAGCTTTCCGAAGATCAGTTTCCCCGAATGTCCTTTAACTGTCGAGACGGGAAAATTCGGAATATCCTTGTATGAGACCTCTTTCTCGATCACAATATCGTTCGTAAAATCTCCCAAACCACTTCCAAGAACGATCCCCACTTCGGGAACCTGCTTGTAGCGTTTCTGAAGAAACTTTACAGCCGCTTTTAAATCTTTAAATAGTTTTTTGCTCTTCATGAAGAAAGTTTTGGAGTGAACGCGGACTAGTTTAAGGGTTTAATAGTTTAATAGTTAATAGTTCTTCAGATTGAAAATTTCTAAACGATATCGCCTGTGTGAAGAACAGAACTCTTAAACCCTTAAACTATTAAACCTTTAAACTTCTTATCATTAGGGGTATCGATAAAAATCACAGAACTCTTCATCACACAACAACCGCTTCAACACACCATCTCCCAGCACCTCTGTATAATCCATCCACTTCCCATCCACTTTCATGCGACGGTAGATGAGCCGGACTCCCTGGCTGTAGTCAACCCACCAGTTAATATGTCCCGTATAGAGAGGTTGAATTGGCTTGCCGTCGAGCTTATGCCAACCGTATATAGCTACTCGGTCAGGCCTTGTGTCTCTTGAGATACGACCACTTATTACAACATCCTTTTGTATACCGGCAATAAGTCCCTTACGGCCCTTTCGCTGACCTTCCACGATGAGATGATGGTGCCACATGGTTGGGGTGCTGTCACGAAAAGCATACATGGGGACAGGTTCAAGTTTTAACCTGGCCGCACCATATATATCATCTACCATCTTACGGGTCGGCAGGAAGCATCCGATGCTATCAGCTATTCTTTGCGCAGCATTTGGTGTTATATTGATCCTTGCCCAATCATCGTCGGTACCTATGCTCAGGTAATCCTGGGAGACATAATATGTGGCCTTGATCCTCCGACCACTTACGGAGTCGAGCATGGAAATCTCTACAGGTACAAATTTTTTTAGAAAAGAGGGGATGTTTCCTGCAAGGATCTCCTTTACGGCGAACGAATCTCGTTCCCTCCACTTCATCGCGAAGGCCTGGTGATAGAAGTCATTCCCGGAAAGATTGGAAGCGCGCTCAGGCCAGGTGATTTTCTGCCCGGTACTGCAGCCAGTCAGCATAACAATGAATAAAATGATGGCGAACCGGTACATGATGGAGGTTTGTAAACAAGTTATTGTTACCTAACAATACTGGGCACAAACTGCAATTTAGGATAAATGATCGCACACGTTGGCAATTGCAGATGGAACGGCGGAAAAACAAGAACTATTCTCTTATCTTCGCCGAAATTTTGCATCATGAATCTCCACGAATACCAGGCTAAGGAATTATTGAAAAAATATAACGTGCCGGTCCAGGAAGGTTTTGCCTGTAGCACAGTACACGAGGCAGAAGAGGCCTACCGCCAGATCAAGACGCAGTTCGGTAGCAGCTTCGCAGTTGTGAAAGCGCAGATCCATGCAGGTGGACGTGGTAAGGGAACAATCAAGGAAACTGGTATCAATGGAGTAAAAGTGGGCAAGAATCTTGAAGACGTCGTCGATATTGCAAAGAAATTGCTAGGTGGTACACTCGTCACTATCCAGACAGGCCCTGCCGGCAAGGTGGTCAACAAGATACTCGTGGCGCAGGATATTTATTATGACGGACCCAGCGAACGAAAGGAATTCTATCTCTCAATCCTGCTCGACAGGAGTAAGGGAGAAAATGTGATCATGTACAGTACTGAAGGTGGTATGAACATTGAGGATGTAGCTCATGATACACCAGAGAAAATATTTAAGGAATGGGTACACCCTTCCGGCGGGCTGCAACCTTTCCAGGCCCGTAAAATTGCATTCAACCTTGGATTGAGTGGAGAAGCGTTCAAAAGTTGTACAAGGTTCGTTACACAATTATATAGCGCATTCATTGGCCTCGATTGTTCGATGCTCGAGATAAACCCTATGTTTAAAGCTGCCGACGACAAGATAGTAGCGGTCGATTGCAAGATGAATCTTGACGACAATGCACTCATGCGTCACGCCGATTTAGCCTCCCTTAGGGATGTGTCCGAAGAGGATCCAACAGAAGTAGAAGCGGGAAAATATAACCTCAACTTCGTCAAGCTCGACGGGAATGTAGGTTGCATGGTAAATGGCGCGGGATTGGCGATGGCTACTATGGACATGATCAAACTCAGTGGTGGTGAGCCCGCCAACTTCCTGGACGTAGGCGGTACTGCCAACGCCCAAACGGTGGAAGCAGGATTTAAGATCATTCTGAAAGATCCCAATGTAAAAGCCATTCTTATCAACATCTTCGGCGGTATCGTGCGTTGCGACCGTGTTGCCCAGGGTGTAATCGACGCATACAAAAATCTCGGAAACATCAAGATACCAATCATCGTGCGTCTCCAGGGAACCAACGCCGAGGAAGCCAAAAAACTGATCGACGAAAGCGGGTTGAAGGTGCAGTCGGCGATACTTTTGAGTGAGGCGGCAGATTTGGTGAAGAAGGCTGTGGCATGAGACGTTTAACGTTTAGCGTTTAAGGGTTTAACGTTGACACCCTGATTTTAGCAAATTCCTATGCCATCTCAACATAGTCAACTTGATCAACCCAATCAACTAGTCAACTCTATCAAACAGTCAACTAGCACTCAGGCATTAAAATTGCGGCGCCTATCTTATCCTCCCTCTAATAACTGACGGGAACAAATTCTATAAGTATGGCAAAAGAAAAACTGTTTCTGTCCGCCTGCGTCTCCTTAATGGTCATGCTTCTTGCCTGCAACAATAATGACGCGAATGATTCCACTGCAAAAGATGATTCGACGAGTACGACAACAATTGCAAAAGAATCCCAGCCAATGAAGAGCATCAAAGGTTCCTCAGGCTATATCAATGTAGACGACCAGGGTGTGGGCGGCATCCCTGTCTTATTTGTTCATTCATTCGGAGGTAACATTGACCACTGGGGAGCTCAGTTGATTCACCTGCGTGCCAACAGGAGAGCGATCGCAATGGACATGCGCGGCCACGGCATGTCGGAAGCTCCGAAGGACAATGACTATACTGTCCAATCACTCGCCAATGATATCTCGGCAGTTGTAGACAGCTTGAAGCTTGATCGTGTCGTGCTTGTAGGTCATAGCATGGGAGGCTCCGCTGCGATCGCCTATGCAGGAACCCATCCAGGAAAAGTTGCGGGCCTTGTGATCTCCGGCACTCCAGGGAAAACACCGGTCGAACAGGCGAAACCCATCATGGCCTCGCTTGAATCGGATCAGTACGACCAGGTAATGGCTTCATATATGAAACAACTCCTTACAGGAGCGAAGCCAACTACGGATAGCCTCGAGACAAAAGGAGTGCGCCGGATTTCGAAAGAAGCCAGCATTAGCATCATCCGATCAGTCTTCGAATACGATCCCTTGCCCGATCTCCAGAAATATTCCGGCCCGAAACTCATCATAGGAAAAACATCCGAGGACCAACCCAATTCCCTCCATAAGGCATTACCCAATATTACTTACAAGACCATTGAGGGAACGAGTCATTGGATGCAGCTTGATGACCCGGAAGCATTTAATGTGATCCTGGATGATTTTTTGAGCAGAGTTCAATAGTCAAATAGGGAATCAGTAATCTGGAATCGGGAATCGGGTTCACAAGCGGGATAGGCTTTTTCTTGTTTAAATACCGATTCCAAATTCCTGATTACTAATTCCCATATTTTTATGACATGAGCATACTCATCCGTTCTATCCGCCAGAACGACAACCCCGTTTTATCAAAGATTGTGAAAGGCACGCTGAAGGAATTCGGCGCCAATCATCCTGGCACAGTATACTATGATCCCACGACCGATGCTTTGTTTGAATTGTTTCAAAAAGAAGGTTCGGGCTATTTCGTGGCAGAGCTTGACGGAGAAGTGGTGGGTGGCGCAGGCATCTTCCCTACAGACGGGTTGCCTGACGATACGTGTGAACTCGTGAAGATGTATCTTCTTCCACATGCAAGAGGCATCGGCCTCGGCAAGACCCTCATAGAAAAAAGCATCGACTTCGCGAAGACTACTGGGTACAAACGAGTATACCTGGAGAGCATGCCGGAACTACAGCAGGCATTGAAAGTCTATCACAAATTTGGTTTCGAATATTTGAAGGGACCAATGGGGAATAGCGGGCACACGGGGTGCAGTCTTTGGATGGTGAAGACGGTATGAGGTTTAACGTTTAAACGGTTTAACGTTCTTTAATTGAAGGGGCTATTCAGAATTCAAACTGCTTGGATACCGTGATGAATCTCCCATTAAAGAACGTTAAACGTTAAACCTTAAACATTAAACGTGTGAGATCATTTTCCTCGAAGCTTATCCACCTGCCCCTTATTAAGATAGACCTGAAACCCAAATCCGAAATTAAAAGCACCGCTTCCTTCAAAGTTTTTGTACTTGGTATTCGAATAGCCAATGATGGGCTCGAGGGAGACATTGTCATTGATAAAAATAGCTACTCCGCCTCCGAGGAATAAGGTGGATGCAGTATTGGATTCTGTTCCCAGTGGTGTTTTGACCTTCGTACTGCCAAAGTTGATAGAACCATGCAAAAGTGGTCTCACTTTGGCTTTTGTAAAATAGTAACGCACGAAAGGCCCGATTGCAAAATTGGTGACTTTGATATCGGCCGACTTAGTATAGTTGAGATTGAGATTAGCCCCGATAGCAAGGTTGTCAATGACGAATAGGCCTGCACCTGGTGAAAAGCCTATAACAGTACTATTATCTCCTGTATTGATATCGACCCGGCCACCTACGAGCCAGTCCCCTTTTTCTGTTTGCGCATTGGCAGTAGCGATGATTCCGAGGATTAGGGCAGTAAAAAGAATTCTTCTCATAATATTTGGTTTGACTGCAAGATAAATGCAAGTTTCCAAATATCGTTGGTTCGCTTCGCTCGTAATGACGATCCCGCCTAAGGACTCCCGCCTCCCGCCTCAACCCTCTCCACCTCATACACGGGACTAAACAGATACATTCTTGCCGACTTCACCTCCTTGCATTGAAAACGTTTCCTCAACTTTTTTCCTTTTTGAAATATCCTGCCATCGTCGGTGCGGAAAAGTGAATTCTCTTTTACTTCCTCTACTAAAATAAAAGGGCTACCCGGCGGATCATACCTCCTCAGGATACGAATAAGACCATCCTCTGCGCAGCTGCTTGCCGCTGGATTATGCAACGACACCATTATTTCCTTTTCGATATCAGGTGGGAATATTTTATGTTGTAGGAACTGGTCGAGCAACTGACCATAGATCGACTTCCATTCCGTTCCGTGCGACATTACCCTGTTACCGAACCGCTCGAAAGTCAATAAGTGCGCGAGTTCATGAAGCAATGTTATCAGGAACGCATATTGGTTGAGGTTACCATTGACGCTAATGCGATGATTTTCCTGGTTCGTTCGATGCCTGTAATCACCCAGAATACTCTTCCGTTCCTTCGCCACAGTAAGATGAACCTTGAATTGGCGCAGGTAATCCAGTACCGCCTCGTAAGTTCCGTCGGGGACAAACTGTTGCAATTGTGAAATGGGAACTTCCTTCTTAGGCATTCTTTTTCTGCTTGAGCAATTTCGTCAGGGCAGTAACTTCCATGACAGTGTATACGATGTAAAGTCCCATGCAAAGAATCAGCCCGGCTTTATTCACGTCTTTTTTCACTACCATGATATAAGCGAAGGCCGCAACTGCGCAAACGAAGAATTTGATCATGAAGCTGCCATACATCGCCCTAACAAACGCGTTAGGATTTGGATTCGCCAAGGATCGGCGAGTGAGAAGAAATGAAGCGAGACTAACAACGAATAATACCAGGTTGCCTACGATGACGACACCCTGATCGATGCCCCATTGGGTTAAGGGGTTCTTTCCGGCAATAAAGATGGCATTAAGTAATACGAAGACAAGGATCATCGGTCGCACCGCGGCAAGACTATTTCGATTCATCATTTTTGTGTTTACCGGTATCTCGTACAAGCTTGTAGAAAATACCGCCTAGTACGAGCAAAGGTAATACACATGCCAGCAATGGTGAAGTATGCAGCCATTTATCAGCTTTCAGCCCGGCAAAAACGCCTAGGCCGATAGCTGCTAATAGTTGCGTACCGAGACCAGCATACCTGAGAAGGTCTTTATTATTACCTGGCGACCGCTTGGGTGTGTCCATTCTTGGTTACATCAATGATAGTTGCTCCCGACTCCGGGGCAGCGCTTGCATTGGCAACAGTCGTACCTGTATGGCACTGTCCATTAAAGCTTGCAGTAGGCTCTACTTGTAACTTACCTGCCTGCAGGTTTCCTTTTACAATGCACTCGCCTCGTAATTGAAGCAGGTCCTTGGTCTTAATATTGCCAATAACCTTACCGACGATGTCGGCCTGGCTACCGGTAATATTTCCTTCCACTGAGCCATTTGCGCCAATAACGATTTTTGCTGAGCTAGTGACATTGCCAATGATTGTACCATCAATTCTAAGATCATTGTTGCTGCTGATGTCGCCTTTGAGAGTAGTGCCGGCACTAACGAGAGTAGCGCCGCCGTTGCCATTGCTTGTTTTTTCGGGTAGCATGTCGGTTTTGTTTTTAGTACTAAACATAGGTTTGAGATTTAGGATTTCGTATCGGCTGATCCGATCAGCCGAAAAATATAAAAACTTTTCGGAGTTTTCATCTTTTCCCGCACTTTCCCTTAATCATTCGAAATATCGTCTTTCGGGAGTTGCAATGTTGCCGTGTCTAATGTCGAGGGCACCCCGCCTTGCATTACCTTCTTAATTCCGTCGATGTATTTCTCCTGGTAACTTACCTGCCTTTCAAGGGAATCTGCCCTGTACTTCATGAGTTGGTATTCTCGTCCAATCTTGAGGTCGTCGTATCCGGGAATGTAGTATTTGAGAGGTGTGAAAATGATAAGGGCGACTGTCAGGCCCACCAATAACACAAAAATTGTGCTCAAAGCCACATATACGCTTAACCGGGACAATTTGAAGGTCACCACTTCCTCATAAGTATCGTCATTCATCACCACGAGGCGATAGCGGTTGCGCAGACGTTTCAGGGTGGAGCCGGCGTCCAGTTTTGCCATATTTAGATTTTAAACGCTTTAAAGGTAAGGAATGCGGTTTGGTTTACTCACATATTCAACGCATTAGCGATAAAAAAATTGGATTACATTCGCCGGCAAATGATTTATTTATCCAGATACCAATCACCAAGGACCTGCACTTGATATCCTGGGTCACAAAGAGAGGGATCGGGGAGAAATTTATAGGCCCCATTCCATACTAAAAGATTTGAATTTCAGTTATTAAGAATTTAGTTTGCGACGGAAAATGCGTTCTACCCGAAATATTACGATCACTGCTACTTTGTCTCTTGTCTTTTGCCTGCTATCTGTGCTTTCTTTCGGGCAGATTGGCATCAACCTAGACGTGCCCAAACCAAAGGAATACGATAACCGCGTTCTGCGGTCGGAGAAGTCAGATCAGAAGAAATTCAACGTCCCACGACGATTCGTTCAGAACACCATCACCCATTACAATTATTTTTTCAACGCTAACAATAAGCTCAGAGAAGTCCTCGAAAGAGCCAAGGCTTCCTTCAAGGACGATTATTCCGAGTTGCTGCCTTTCTACAACTACAGTCTCGACTTCACCGCTGCCGATACCATACAGCTAGATTCTATTTCGTATAAATCACAAACTGGTATCGCACTTCACGACCTCAGGAATGATTGGGTTGACAACCTCTATCTCCTCTGGGGCGCCTCCTATTACCTGAAGAAGCAATTCGATTCGGCTTACCTGATGTTCCAGTTCATCAACTATGCATTCGCACCGAAAGAAAAAGATGGTTATTACATGAACATAGGTAGCAAGATGGATGGCAACAATGCATTCAGTATTGCCACCAAGGAAAAGAATAGCCTTCCACGAAGAATGTTATCGGAGCCTCCAAGTCGTAACGATGCTTTCATCTGGCAGATACGTAATTTTCTGGCCCAGGATCTTTTTGCAGAATCGGCAAGCCTGATAATTACGCTAAAGAATGATCCCGCCTTCCCCAAACGCCTCAACAATGATCTCGAAGAAGTGCAGGCCTATTGGTTTTACAAACAGAAAATCTGGGATAGCGCTGCTGTGCATTTAGAAAAAGCGCTTAGCAACGCCACAAACAAACAGGAGCAGGCCAGGTGGGAGTATCTATTGGCCCAGCTGTATGAAATGGGTGGAAATTATAAAGAGGCCGAAGCTAATTACACCAAGGCCATCCATCATACGACTGATCCGATCCTCGATGTTTATGCACGGCTCTTCTCCATTCGTGTAAACAAGGATGGTGGTGACGACTACATAAAGAAGAACATAGAGACCCTGGTAAAAATGGCTAAACGCGATAAATACCAGGATTACCGCGATATCATTTATTACATGGCGGCCCAAATGGAGCTGCAAAGAAACAATATTGATGGAGCGCTTGTTTTGCTTGAGAAAAGTACTAAGTATGCATCGAACGATCTATCTCAACGGAACAAGGCATTTCTCCAGTTAGCGGAATTATCCTTCAATAAACGCCGATACAGGCATGCATATAATTTCTATGACAGCCTCCAAATTGGTGACCCTGCATTAAAAGATCCGGAGGCGATCACAAACAGAAAGAGAATCGCCGGTTCCATTGCTGACAATATGGAGATCATAGCCAGGCAGGATAGCATTCAAAGGATCGCTGCGATGCCGGAAGAAGAAAGAAAAGAATTCGTTAGAAAGGTCGTTAGGCAGTTGCGCAGGCAGCAGGGACTGAAAGATGAAGGTACTTATTCAAGCACATCAATATCTACAACCAATGATCCCTCTCCCCTATTCCCCTCGGCCGCTCGTGGAGAATGGTATTTCTATAACCCTACATCAAGACAAAAGGGTCTGGCGGATTTCAAGACGAGATGGGGCACGAGGGTGAACCAGGACAACTGGCGCCGCAGCGCTGCGTTGACGGGCATCATTCGCAACACAAATAGAATTAGTCCTAACGATCCCAATCAAAAGACGGGTAAGGAAGGAACATCCGCCGAAGCCACCGAGATTAATTTCGATGGTCTCTATGCAAAGCTGCCCTTGACAGACGCATTGATGAAGACCTCTATGGATTCACTACAAGATGCTCAATTGGACGTGGGTAAATTGTACATACAGGAAATCGAAGATTGCCAGGCCGGAACGAGTACGCTCGAAGAATTGAGAACCCGCTTCCCTGCGTATTCCCGGATGGATGAGGTATTGTTTCAACTGTACTATTGTTATAATAAAACGGGTGACAATGCAAAGGCCTCAGCAATAAAGAAACTCATGGCGGAGAAATTCGGCAGCAGCAATTTCACCACAATCGTCACCACAGGAAAGAACCCATTATCCAGTGTCAATTCTGACGCTACGAAAACTTATGAAAAGATCTACGACCTGTTTATAGAAGGCAGGTTCGAAGAAGCGATTGCCCAGAAAAAAGCCGCAGATAGCATGTACTCCAGGAACTTCTGGACGCCTCAATTACTTTACATCGAGTCGGTATACTATGTCAAACAGCGCCAGGATAGTTCGGCTAAAGTTGTACTCACTAATATCGTTTCCACTTTCCCCAACACTCCATTGTCTACTAAAGCTGCCACGATGATTGATGTGTTGAATCGCAGGCAACAGATCGAAAACGAATTGAGGAACCTGGTCATCAATCGCCCTGCTGAAGATACCAGTACGCGCTACCGCGGCACCGTTATAAACAATCAACCCCAGCCGCCGCGCGTAATCACGGATACGGTTACCAATCGCCCACCAGTAGTTCAGCCACCCGTAGTCACCAACCCAACACCTATTGTGGATACTGCAAGGGGAAGACCAATATTAACGCCACCGGCAACGACAAACTTCGCGTTCACACCGGAGACGCCACACTATGTATTGATCGTGCTGAACAAAGTAGATCCCATTTTCGTCAATGAGGCGAGAACCGCCTTCGAACGTTACAACAGGGATGTGTACTACAATAAGCAAATGACAGCCGAACTAATCGAGATAGATGCAGACAACAGGTTGGTGCTGATAAGTCCGTTTAAAACAGCAGCGGAGGCAATCACATACGTGGACCAAACGCGCCCGGTGACATCGTCGCAAATCGTGCCCTGGCTTAAGGGAGGAAAGTATACTTATTCTATCATCACCGAGAAGAATCTCGATATTCTCAAGAACAGTAAAGACCTGGACAAGTACCGGCAATTTCTCGATAAAAACGTGCCAGGTAAGTTCTGATAATGAATTTTACTGTCTGCCCATCCGTATAATTACTTAAGCCATCTGCCACTCAAGGTTTTTGCAAACGTTTTGGCAAAAAATTAAACCCGGAGCTAATGATGCCCGCCCGCGTTTTCCGTATTTTCGGCTAGTTTTTCCTGCGAATGAGAGGCGTGGCATGGTTACTGAGCATGGATCGAAAGTGCAATCATACCTCTCCTCCATTACATTACAACCATTTTTATGAAAAAATCAGTGCGCATCTTCTGGCGAATCTTCCTTGGAGGCCTTGGCCTTTTTCTTTTATTGATAGCCCTTGCCAACTTCGGCGTCTTCGGCAAAATGCCTTCGTTGAAGGACCTGGAAAATCCCTCCATCCAACAGGCTACTGAGGTATATGCGGTTGACGGCACACTCATGGGTAAATACTATACCGAAAAGGGAAACCGTAGCAACGTCAAGTACAGGGATATTTCAAAGCATGTGATAGACGCATTGATCGCCACGGAAGATGAACGTTTCTACAGGCACTCTGGCATCGATTTCAAATCCACGATACGCGCTGTATCAACGGCGGGCAAGCAAGGCGGAGGGAGTACAATTACACAGCAGCTCGCGCTCAATCTTTTTGATGAAAGAGCCTCCAATAAAGCCTTGCGCGTGATTCAGAAATTGAAAGAATGGATCATTGCGGTAAAGTTGGAAAGGAATTTTACAAAGGAAGAGATCATTACTCTTTATCTCAATGCCGTGCCGTTTGGAGACAATATCTATGGCATACGCAATGCTGCCCGTACCTTCTTCCAGAAAGAACCCGATCGAGTGAACATAGAAGAAGCCGCCGTCCTGGTGGGTATGCTAAAAGCCAATTATACTTACAATCCACGACGCAATCCAAAACAGTCAAAGGATCGTCGTGATGTAGTGCTCGACCAGATGGCCAAGAATAATAAGATAACAGAGGCAGAGGCAGCTAAGCTTAAGCTCAAGCCCATAGTTCTTAGTTATAAAAAACTCGATGAGAATACTGGCTATGCGCCCTACTTCCGTGAAATCCTTAGGGACGAAGTGCGAGTTGCTCTCAAAGGAGTCGAGAAGCCCGATGGAAGTTCGTATGACATATACCAGGATGGATTGAAGGTATATACTACCATCAACCCGCGCATGCAGGAGTATGCCGAGGAAGCTGTCGCATTACAGATGCCTGTCCTGCAGAAGGCATTGAATCAGCAAACCAGGATCAAGAATGGCTCGGTTTGGAAAGACAATCCAAACGTATTGGAAAAAGCGATGAAGGAAAGTGAACGCTGGAAGAACCTGGCGGAAGATGGATTAAGCGATAAGGAAATCAAAGCCACCTTCAACAAAAAGGTGCCCATGAAGATATTTGCGTGGAATGCAAAGCGAGAAAAAGATACAGTGATGACCCCGAATGATTCAATCAGGTATCACAGGCAGATGTTGCAGACTTCTTTCATGGTCATGGATCCGGTTACCGGCGAGGTGAGGGCATGGGTAGGTGGTATAAATTTCAAGACCTACAAACTCGATCACGCCAACATGGGCACTAAACGCCAGGTTGGTTCTTCCATTAAGCCCTTGTTATATACACAGGCGATGGAGGACGTTGGTTTCGGGCCAGACACGGAAGTGGTAGATCAACAACAATCATTTGGCAAGAATCAGCTGGTGCCAGCAACTACAAAGACCTGTACGGGTCGCACGATGAGTATGGCCTCGGCGCTGACATGGTCAAGGAACTGTGCGACTGCCTATATCATGAAGCAGGTAGGAGCTGAACGTTTCTCAGAGTTTCTATCTAAATTAAATATTCCAACAAAAGTTGAGCCCTACCCTTCGATTGCACTCGGTTCCTGCGATCTTTCGCTCTTCGAAATGATGTGGGGCTATAGCATATTCGCCGGACATGGATATTCGACCAAGCCCTACTTCATAAGCCGTATTGAAGACAGGAACGGGAATGTGATCAAGCGTTTTGACTACAGTGCCAACCGCAAGGAAGTAGTGAGTGAGGCGACCGCCTATAAGATGGCGAAGATGATGGAAGGCCCTGTAACAAAGGGTACTGCTGCGGGATTGATGCAGCGTCTTGGTGCAGCCGAGATGGGTGGGAAAACGGGTACGACAAACTCGAACGCCGACTTCTGGTTTATGGGATATACTCCACAACTCCTCGCTGGTGGCTGGGTGGGATGCGACGACAGGTTCATCACACTGGAGAGCTCAGCCTTTTACGGCGGTTCTGTAGCAAGACCTATCTGGGAAGCATTTTTCAAGAAGGTTTATGCAGATAAAACTCTTGGAATTGATAAGGACGCCAAATTTGCAAAGCCAGCTGAAATGGAGAACGACATCAACAGTGCCGATATTTCTGAGATGATCGAAAACGCGGATCCGGCGGCTGAAGGTGAAGACCAGGGCGTTGGTTCAGAGGAAGACTATAACATCAATAATAGAGACTACATAGGCCCCGAGTCGAAGCCTCTTCCCTCAGATGAGACAGGCAAGCCCGGCAAGAAAGACACTTCCAACAACCCGGAAAAAGGCGTACGTCCAATTGGTGCACCTGCCGATGAGCCTAAGAAGAAGAAGGGATTTCTGAGGGGCTTGTTTAAGAAGAAGGATAAGGAGGGGGGTGGGCAATAATTTGAGACTTCAACCTTAAGCCCTCGCTCTCGCTCTGTTCCTCGCTCTGTTTCTGTTTCTGTTGCTGTTTCTCAGTCTATTTCTACTTAAAACCCTGTTCGAATAGGTTGGGAATCAGAACCAGAGTGAGAAACAGCAACAGAAACAGAGCGAGAAACAGTGCGAGAGCGAAGGCCTTATGCAAGCATTCACGGTTCAGCGCCAAACCCCTACCTTTGCGCCAGTTTATTATCCCCATATTTTATAGATTAGTAGTATTTAGCTTATCTCTCATAATGACCAGATACAGGTGAATTCTGCGGTCTCGCATAATATAAAATAGTATACCCATGGCAGATATCTTTGAACGTTTGCTTAAGAATTATGGTCCGATCGGTCAGCACCGGGAGCGCGCGCACGGTTATTTCGCGTTTCCGAAATTGGAAGGCGAGATTGCCAGCCACATGACATTCCGCGGACAGGAAATGATAGTTTGGAGCCTCAACAATTACCTCGGTCTTGCCAATCATCCGGAAGTAAGAAAGGCCGATGCTGATGCAGCCGCTGCTTACGGCCTGGCTCTCCCCATGGGCGCGAGGATGATGAGCGGAAATAGCAATCATCACGAACAACTCGAGGCAGAACTGGCCGCTTTTGAAAGTAAGGAAGACGCTATACTGCTGAACTTCGGTTACCAGGGAATGGTCAGCCTCATCGACGCGCTTTGCGGCCGTCATGATGTGATCGTCTACGACGCCGAAAGTCATGCTTGTATCATCGATGGCCTTCGCCTTCACGCCGGCCACAGGTATGTATTCAAACATAACGACATTAAAGATCTGGAGAAACAACTCGAGAGAGCGACGGCACTCATAGACAAACAAAACGCGGGCGGGATTCTCGTCATCACCGAAGGAGTTTTCGGCATGGCAGGCGACCAGGGCAAACTGAAGGAAATTGCTTCACTGAAAGGCAAGTATGATTTCCGCTTACTCGTTGACGACGCTCACGGATTTGGCACACTAGGTAAAACGGGTGCCGGTGCGGGTGAGGAACAAGGCTGCCAGGACCAGATCGATCTATACTTCTCAACTTTCGCGAAGTCAATGGCCTCTATTGGCGCGTTCATCGCCGGTGATCGTAATATCATCGATTACATTCGTTATAACATCCGCTCGCAGATCTTTGCCAAGAGTCTTCCGATGCCGTTAGTGTTGGGAAATCTAAAGCGATTGGAGCTGCTACGCACAAGACCCGAGTTGAAAGACAAACTATGGGAGAACGCATTGAAATTGCAAAATGGTTTGAAAGAAAGAGGGTTTGATATCGGCAAAACTGATTCAGTTGTGACTCCCGTTTATATGAAAGGTGGCGTAGAGGAAGCAACGGCGATGGTAATGGATATTCGCGAGAATTACCACATCTTCTGTTCAATCGTAGTATACCCGGTAATTCCAAAAGGTCATATCATCTATCGCCTTATCCCAACTGCGGTTCACACAGATGAGGAGATTCATCGCACCCTGGAAGCATTCTCTGAAACGAAGAAAAGGCTTGACGCAGGTGGATATAAGGCTGAGGCTATCCCTGATATGGCCGAAGTCACCGGCAAACGGTTTGACTACATGACAAATAGACCAAAGAATAAGTAAGTTTTCACATCATTATAAAGCCCTGCTTAGCGGGGCTTTTTTAATTTTGCAATTACAAGGACCGCAGATTGTCATGATGATGATAAGCAGGATTGAACCAGGTTAATCATAATTCGTAATGATGATAGGATAGAATCAGGTTAATCATAAAAATCATGAAAATC
Organism: Chitinophagaceae bacterium; assembly: GCA_014379965.1. Classification (GTDB taxonomy): domain Bacteria; phylum Bacteroidota; class Bacteroidia; order Chitinophagales; family Chitinophagaceae; genus VBAT01. Next base: position 1,906 of record JACMKU010000177.1, on the reverse strand, counting down.
TGCGGTCAATTTCACCTTATCAATCTATTCACATGAGTAAACCCGTATTCACGCATCGACTATTAGTTATTTTGTTGCTTGGGCCAGCAATTTGCTGGGGGCAGACTAAACACATTTCTCTGGAAGATATATATGTGAAAGGCACCTTCAAAGCGACCGCATTCCCAGGTTTTGAAAAGGAAACGATGGACAGCGTATTGCAATTGGCTAATATCCGCGAGCGGAACAATAGTCTGCCCATCAATGACTACGTGGCCAGCGCCGACAAAAAGAAGGTCCTGTTGTTTACCCACCGCCAGATGATCTACCGACATTCTTCGAAAGCATATACTTACCTGTACGATCTTCAAACTCGCCAATTGTCCAAACTGGATACAGCTGCCTTGATGCATGCGAGCTTTTCTCCTGATGGCAGTAAAGTAGCCTATGTGAGAGATAATAACCTATATCTTTTCGATGTAAGTACTGGGAGTTCGAAGGCAATCACAACTGATGGCAAGTGGAACTACATTATCAATGGCAATTGCGACTGGGTATATGAGGAGGAGTTTAGTTTTACAAAGGCTTATGAATGGAGTCCCAAGGGAAACTATATTGCATATTACAGATTTGACGAGACCAGGGTGAAAGAATACAACATGACCCTTTACGACAACACTTACAACTTTGATTACCGTTACAAATATCCGAAGGCAGGCGAGGCTAATTCAAAGGTGGATATTTATATCTACCAGTTAAGCTCTGGCAAGACAGTTCCGGCACAGTATGAGCAGGGTGATATTTACATTCCAAGAATCAAATGGACAAAGGATGATAACTCACTCGTTGTATTCTGGCTCAATAGGCACCAGGATGATCTTCGCTTGCTGCTTACTGATGCCCGCACCGGCAAGAGCGATCTACTTTACAAGGAGCAGAACAAGTATTATGTAGAAGTGACGGATGAATGGAAGTTCCTCTCGGATGGCAAAAGCTATTTCTTCACTAGCGAAATGAATGGCCATAATCATATTTACATCTATAGCCTCGATGGGAAGACCAAGACCAGGATCAGCAAGGGCAACTACGATGTGACAACCATCAATGGAGTAGATGAGACGAATAAACGTGTATTTTATACAATGGCCTACCCGCGACCGATGGACAGGAATCTTTTTGTGACCGATTTTGCAGGTAAGAAGACAACTCAACTGACTAGTGGTGAGGCGTGGCATAAGACTGAGTTGAATGCACAGTTCACGCAGTTTCTCGACTATAAGTCCATGCTCAATTCACCTGAAACTGTTACTCTCCACGAGCTGGTGACTGATAAGAAGAAGAACGTAAGCTCCCGGATGCTACGTGTGATAAGCGACAATGCAACGCTAAAGGCCCGAATGGCGGAATACGGATTTGTAAAAGCTGAGTTTATTCGCATCCCAAATACGAAGGGCGACACGTTGAATGGAATGATGATAAAACCAGCGCATTTTGATCCAAATAAGAAATATCCTGTCATCTTCAGCAACTACGGAGGACCGGGTTCACAGGAGGTAGCAAACAAGATGCATAAATATCATCTCTGGTATCAATACCTGGCGCTGAAAGGCTTTATAGTAGTGACGGTGGATAATACGGGTACAGGATTCCGAGGTGAAGATTTCAAGAAAAAAACGTACCTGCAGCTTGGTAAGTATGAGGTCGAGGACCAGGTAGATGCTGCGAGATATATTGGAAGACTTTCATATGTCGATCCCAGGCGTATTGCTCATTGGGGCTGGAGTTATGGTGGATTTCTTAGTTCATTGGCCATCACCAAAGGAAATGAGGTGTTCGCTGCTGCGGTAGCTGTGTCACCTGTCACCAACTGGCGGTTCTATGATAATATTTACACGGAACGATATATGCGTACACCACAAGAGAATCC
>JACMKU010000176.1 GCA_014379965.1 Chitinophagaceae bacterium | reverse complement strand
GCCTGTTACGATCTGATTACACCAGAACATCTCTGCTCCAGAGCGTCCGCCCACCTCGACGTTGACCACTTTTATGCCTAATGAGCGTGCATAAGTTGTCAACCCGCCGGGTTTATTGGGCGCATTGCTGATAAAAGGTGCACCCATATCATGGGCGAGATCCTCAGAGCCTTCGAACCGTTTGACAAATGCATTCACACACCAGCTCCCACCGCCGTGTAAATCAATGACGACATCACTATCCGCTATTAGGGGTGCTAGATGTGCGGCCAGACGCTCTGTATGGGATCCCTGCGAATTTCCCGGAAAACAGCCGTCAAGGTCTACCGAATTGGGCGAATCAATCGAGGAGTTACGCGCATTCGCTTCCGCAGCCAATGCGTTGGCTGTGGGAATGATGCGGATGCGTCCTTTAAGGCTAGTGATCGGATGACGCAATAGCATCTTCATTGTTAAGGCTGACCATGGCCCCTCATCGCCGTGCGTCCCTGCAATCAGGGTAATACGCGTACCTTCCGTGCCGACTTCGCCATATGCGAGCGGAATATTGCGTGATGCTGCGTTACTTGTGACTTGGATTTCATGCCAGGTACATGACTCATAGATTGTCTTCATTTTTAGGGTTCTCCTTAGTTGAGCTAAAGTCTTCAGCGATTTTTTCTGACTATTGTCCTGTTACCAACTGTGACATTTTCCAAGCATCAAGTCGTTCTCCGGTAGCAAAGGATGTATCCTGTTTTGCAAGCCAGACAAACGCAGGTGTCAATAAGGCGGGATCGACCCATTGTTTGCGTAATTCTTCGGGATAGTGGCCGTGAGACATTGGCGTGTTGATTGGCACACCTGTTGTAACGGTATTGACAGCAATATTAAATGGTTTACCTTCCATCGACAGTACTTTCATTAAACCTTCCTGCCCATGTTTCCCCGGACAATAGGCCGCCTCTTTTACAAACCCTTTCAGGCCAGAACCCGACGAAATGAAGATGATACTTCCAATGCCAGCATCCATCATGAGCGGCCAGACACCTTTAGAGAGGATGAAGCCCGCTTGCAAAATGATGTCAATCTCTTTGCGCCACTGCTCAAATGTAATATCTATGAATAAACGCTCATTGAGAACCGCCGCGTTGTGTAGCAATACACGCGGTGTCCCATAATGATCTAATGCTTTTTGTAATGCTTTTTGCGTCTGGCTTGCATCCGATAGATCCACTGAAATAGGCAGGCAATCAATCCCATCTGCTGTCAATTCACGTGCCAGTTCGTTCAATTTCTCGGTCTGAACATCCATAAGAGCCAGCCGCATTCCCTCACGTCCATAAGCCCGTGCAATCTTGTTGCCTAAGCCTTCGGCGACACCTGTAATGATCCCAAACGCATCCTTTAAATGACTCATTTATTTTCGCTTTCGTTTTTAATTACCCAGATGCCGAAATTACTTGAGCCATCATTATAATTGACGGCAGAGGCTGAAGTAATGGCTGTCACGAGAATGATTTCACGAATGCTTGGCGCAAACCCATTTTCAAAGGTCGCAGGTGAGTGAAGCGAAGGATATGAGGCTGTCATCAAAGAATAAATTTCCAATATGCCTCTATATCCTCGCGTTGAAATAAGGATTGCGATAATTTCCTTCATATTCTCTAGGTAACCGCACTCCCCCGAACCTGTTTTCCGAACAGGTAGGTAATGGCACAGATATTGCTTTACAAATTCATCAACATGCGAAGTGCGGAATAGCTTTCTTCTCACGTGGATAAATTTGATTTGATGGATATTGAAGCTAGGAAGTCTATGCAGGAAGATGCCCTGTTCTGAATCTATTCTATGACCAAACCCATCACCAGCGTCGCCGCCATGCTGCTGCTAGAAGAAGGTCGCCACAGCCTAGTTGATCTTGTCTCCAAAAATTTTATTCGGAATAAAAAATTCATAAATTATTTAAAAAGCTCAAGGGTTACAAGATAAATCTCAGCATATAGTAAAACAATCAACGTTATATATCCTTACTTAAGGAGATTTTGTCATGTTACGCAAGGCTATTTTTCACCTCACTTTGTTGATTATACTATCTATGGTCGTCGCCTGTTCATCAGATAACAAAGAAGAAACTTTTTACACTCGCATTGGAGAAGCCACGCTTCATGCAGGTGATACTTTACCTGCACCCACGGGCGACGTTATTTTGACAGTCACGGGCAAGGTCGGTATAACCAATGTCGATGATACCATCCAGATGGATATTGCAATGATTGAAGCCGCAGGGCAGTTTGAGTATGAAGTGACCGATCCGTTCGAAAGTGTTGACCGCGTATATGGTGGCCCGCTTATGAGTGATTTGCTCGCTTTATGGCAAGTACCTGATGATGCCACACAGATTGAAATCACCGCCTTAGATGATTATGTTGTAACAGTGTCTATCAAGGATTTGCGCGATTATCCCGTTTTGTTTGCACTTCAGCAGGATGGTGAATATATGCCTGTTGCAACACGTGGCCCGGCGATGCTCGTGTTTCCTTATAACAACTTCGAGTTCGAGGAACAAATCTACAACGATTTCTGGGCGTGGCAGATTAAGTCAATTAACGTGCAGTAGAGATTCAATGGATGGATTGCAATTCCATTTAGTCCATTAAATCTGTGTCGTTATAGAGGGTTATGATGATATCTCATTTACGCAAGCGTATTATGTTCCTTAAACGATTTGTTTTTCTCTCTCCAACTATCACTCTATTGGGCGTCTTTGGTATCTTGGTTTTAGTTGCTATGCTCGTTATGGGCGGTACCATTCTTCGGCAGGTTGAGGCAAATCGAGCCGCGATAGGGTTTAATTTTTCAACCGCTAACCGTCCATTTAGTCAGCTTGAACATGAAGTTATGCAATTGTTGGTCTATGTAACATCCAAGCCTGATCCTTTTGACGCAGAACAATTTCAACAGGATTTTGGTGTGTTGGAGAGTAGATGGGCTGTCGTATTCTGGCCGTCTGTACAGGCAGTTTTTCCGCAAGATATCAAAAACAATATAGAAGAAATGATCCCTCTATGGGAGTCTATACAGGACTTGTCGGCACGCTGGGTAATTAATCCGCAGAATGAAGCTGTTCGTTCTGAATTTGCTGAAACGCTCAATAGCTTTGGCTTACTGATCTTTCAAACGGATGTTCGTTACCAATCTGCGCGTGGGTTGATACTTGATCGTATTAACGAATCTAGCCAAGGTCTATTGCTTACGCTCAGTATCGTATCGCTGTCGTTAGTGGGCTATGTTATGCTAGGGGCATTCAGTATTTATCGCTTCATTCAAGACCAAAAGCTAGCAGAGCGTAAGACCCGTGCGGCACTCTCTGCGGAGGCCGCTGCTCTCGAAACCAGCAACTTTAAAGATCAATTCCTCGGTGTGATGAGCCATGAACTGCGAACACCTCTCAATGCGATTATTGGTTTTTTAGGCATTATGGGTATGTCTGGCAAGTTGGACGAACGCAGCACCCATATGATGCAGCGCTCTCGTGCCAATGCGGACCGCCTGCTCCTACTTATCAACGATATTCTCGACTTGAGTAAAATTGAGGCAGGACGATTGGAATTGGTGCCTAATAAGGTATTCTTACGCGATTTAGTACAACGTTGGCAGTACCAAATGGAAGTATTGGCAAAACAAAAAGACCTTCTATTTTCCGTAATTATTGACCCACAGTTGCCACAGAGCATTTTTATCGATGAAGAGGCTGTCACGAAGATTGCAATCAATCTGCTGTCGAATGCGTTTAAATTCACAGATAGTGGTGAGGTTTCTCTAAATTTGAGGTGTCAAGATCATCAGTGGCTGATTGAGGTACGCGATTCCGGAATCGGTATTCCAACACATCTTTATGATAATATTTTTGAGAGTTTCCGCCAAGTTGATAACTCGTCTAAACGCGCTCGCGGCGGTACTGGTTTGGGACTTTCGATTGTACAGCATCTAGTGAAAGCAATGAATGGCACAGTACGTGTAGAAAGCGAATTAGGTGCAGGCAGCACCTTCACCGTAGCTTTACCTATTATTGCAGTAAGTGAGTCTCAGTTGCAAGCGCCGAATTGATGGAGAACAAAAATGCATTCTTGGATACCAGATAACGTGTTGGAGAGTTGGACTGTAGTTGTCATCGACGATGAACCCGACGCCCTTGAAGTCGCCAAGCTACTATTGGAGATGTATGGAGCGCAAGTGATAACAGCGAGTAACGGCAAAGATGGATTAAAACTAATTCATGAACATCATCCGCGCTTTGTCGTGAGCGACATTTCGATGCCAGAAATGAGCGGATGGGATTTGATCGATGCTTTAAAGGCCGATCGTAAAACGTGTGATATTCCGACGGTTGCACTAACTGCCCACGCAATGACGGGAGACCGTGAGAAAGCTATTGCCAAGGGCTTTCATAATTATCTCACAAAGCCACTACGCCCAGAGACATTTGTCGAGGAATTACTTATACTGCTCACATATGACATTCCAGAACTTAAGTTGTTACTACAATAAAAAGGCTTATCATATGCACCACATTCTAGTCGTTGAAGATGAAGTTGATACTCAAGAAATAGTTTCCGGTCTCTTAGAGCATTTTGATATCTCTGCCGAAATAGTGGGCAGCGCTGAAGAAGCTTGGCAATTGTTAGAGAAGAGTCGTTATGAAGCTATAGTCATCGATTTGGGTTTGCCTGGAATAGATGGGTTAAGTTTCCTGAGAAATATCCGCAGTAATGAGGCAACCGCAAGCCTACCCTGCATGATTATCACAGCTTATAATTCGTCGCTTGTCAAAAAGGAAGCTTTAGAGATTGGTTGCGACGCCTACTTAGCTAAACCCTTAGAACATCATTATTTTGTTCAAGAGATCATAAGGATGGTAAACACAAAGTGATGTGGAATATGCCGTCCGAGAAGCGTTCTCGTTATTGAATGACCAATGTTATTCCGTGACCTCGTTTATTAAGCCATTATTGATTGACTAAATACTTTGTGCTATATCTACCTCAAATTCGCTTTCGTAGGGAAAAGTTTCAAACCCTCCCCTACAAAAACACACCTGTGCTTACTTCTGTGGTTCAATCTTTAAGTATTTATCGG
>JACMKU010000175.1 GCA_014379965.1 Chitinophagaceae bacterium | reverse complement strand
TGGGAAGAAATGGCAGAAGAAGAATTGGGGAATTTCGATTTCCTCATGGGAGCGGACGTAGAGTTTCGAAATGAACACGTAAGAGAAGAATTGAAGAAGTGGGGCGAATGGTATATTGAGACAACTGGAGTCAATGCATTCCGACTTGACGCGGTTAAACACATCAGTCACCAGTTTATCAACGAATGGATCGATCACCTTCGCAACCACTTCAAGAAAGATTTTTTCACAGTAGGTGAATATTGGCGTCATGACGTGCAACATCTTCTGAAATATATCGATGCTACTGGTGGAAGAATACAACTCTTCGATGTGCCGTTACACTTTAATTTCTATACTGCATCTAGGCAAGGTGCGGACTACGACATACGGTCGATATTTGATAATACGCTCGTTCGGGAGAAGCCAGAACTGGCCATCACTTTCGTGGATAACCACGATACCCAACCATTGCAGTCGCTTCAATCACCGGTGGAATATTGGTTCAAGCCTCTCGCCTATGCGCTAATTTTACTTCGCGAGCAAGGCATACCCTGCGTGTTCTATCCTTCACTATACGAGGCAAAATATGTGGATCATGTTGAAGGAGAGGAAGTATATGTCGAGCTTAATGGCATAAGATGTGTTGAAGATATGCTGAAGGTGAGGAAAAGGTTAGCCTGCGGGCAGCAGCACGATTATTTCGATCATGGCAATACAATAGGTTGGACGAGGGAAGGTGATGACAGTATACCTAATTCAGGCTTTGCCGTTATCATGACCAATAGTCTTGGTGGTGAGAAGGAAATGGAAGTTGGCACAAGGCATAGCGGCCATTCGTTTATCAACATCTGCGGCAACCGCGAGGAAAAAGTTTTAATCGACGAGCATGGCAAGGGCAAGTTCTATGTGGATGATAGGAATGTGGCGGTGTGGGTTGATGCGGAAGCGAAACTGTGAGTGGTCAGTAGTGAATGGTGAGTGGCCTCCGAAATCCGCAGTCCTTATTCCCTCTCGAAATTGAAAATCAGTTAGTATAATCAGCGTCCACTCACAACTCACAACTCACTACTCACCACTCACTTTTAACAACAATCATGACTGTTGAAAAACTCGCCACTGGATTCCAGTTCACCGAAGGCCCTATATGGCATCCTTCCGGTTTCCTTTTATTCAGCGATATTCCGGCGAACAAGATATACCGACTTTATCCGGGGAAGGAGGCAGAAGTCTACCTGGATCGCAGCGGGTTTACAGGTGCTGATGGCTCCCTCCTCTCCGATATGATCGGTTCCAATGGATTGGCTATAGACAGCAATAAAAATCTGGTACTCTGTCAGCATGGGAATCACGCGGTGTCACGAATTGATAGTAATGGTAAGATGCACGTGCTTACTGACCGCTTCGATGGCAGACCCTACAACAGTCCAAACGACCTCGTGATTAGTTCAGATGGAAGTATCTATTTCACCGATCCGCCATACGGTTTGAAGGAACAGGTCATTCATCCCTCCATCTTTCAAACGGGTGCGGGAGTTTATCGGTATAAGGATGACGAAGTCAAACTCTTGACAACAGACCTACGATATCCTAATGGGATTTGTTTCTCGCCTCGCGAAGAATACATCTATGTTGGAAGCAATCACCCCGACGAGCCAATCATATGGCGGTACACTTTGTCAAAATCAGGGGAAATACTTCACCAATCCGAGCTGATTGAACATAATGCTGATGGCATTAAAACAAATGACAGGGGCGATTTGTTTCTTGCCACTGATAAGGGAATCCTGATTGTATCGGCGGAAGGAAAGAAGCTCGACCTGATATCATTACCAGAGACGCCGTCAAATCTTGCCTGGGGCGCTGCTGCATACAAAGAACTTTACGTAACTGCGCGTTCTTCGATCTATAAAATATCTCAGTTGCAATAAACGACTTACTGGTATGGTTTTTCGTGCAGTTAATAGAAAAAACTATGGGTAACAGGACAAACAGTAACAACAGGAACCAGGGAACGCCACAATTCAATACAAAAAGGAATTTGCCTGAGAACAAGGACAACCTCGACTCCCGAAAGAAAGAGGAGCAGGATTACAAAGGTGACGATGTAACGCATAACCAGAAACCCCAGCGCAATAAGAAGCAATCAAAGAAGGATGACAAATAAGGCAACACAGACTTCGGGGTAGCTGATTCATTTTTTATCATTCCTTTAATCGGGCAAATATGCAAAGACCTTCTATGAAGCGAGATGGCGCGTGCAACAGTTTATGGCAAGACACGACGGATCGCATTCCGTCTGATTCAATTAGTGCCGATGGCAGATCTTTCGATGTAGTTGTAGTTGGGGGAGGCATCACCGGTATCACTACGGGACTTCTGCTTCAGAAGGCAGGAAAGTCGGTGCTGATAGCGGAGGCGCAGACGCCCGGTTTCGGCACTACGGGAGGCACAACTGCCCATCTCAATACCTTCCTTGACACTCCCTATAGTGTGATCCAAAAGAAATTCGGCGATAAAGACGCACAACTCGTTGCAAAATCTGTAAAACAGGCGCTTGAATTAATTAAAAACAATGTAGAACAATACAAGATCGACTGTGGCTACAAAGTCTTACCAGGATTTCTTTTTTCCCAGGATGAGGATCAAACAAAGGAGCTCGAGGACATTATCAAGTCTTCTCATGAATGCAATGTCCACGCTTCATGGTCAGAAGAACTTCCAGTTAACATTCCATTTAAAAAGGTCGTGAAGTTTCCTGGCCAGGCTACGTTTCATCCGATGCGTTATCTATCGAAGTTGCTGGAGGTATTCCAGGAACTTGGAGGTGTGTTCCTTCAAGACTGTAGGGTAACTTCTGTCGAAGAAGGCGAACCGCACACAGTTATCAGCACGAAGGGTTCCTTCAAATCTGCGAATCTGATTTATGCTACGCATGTGCCGCCGGGTGTGAACTTGTTGCATTTTCGGTGCGCGCCATATCGGAGTTATGCTATTGCGGTAAGGCTGGGAAATGAGAATGAGTATCCGGATTCCCTGATCTACGACATGTATGACCCGTACCATTATTACCGTACACAGGAAATAGATGGTGAACTTTATTTCATTGCGGGCGGAGAAGATCATAAGACGGGTCATGAAGAGAATACCGAGGGTTGCTTCCGGAAACTGGAAGCTCATGTAAGAACACATTTCAATGTCAGGGAAGTTGCTAATAAGTGGTCGTCTCAATATTTCGAACCAACTGATGGCATCCCATACATAGGCCGACTACCTGGGCATCCTGAGAACATGTTTGTCGCCACAGGTTATAGTGGAAATGGAATGGTATATAGCAATGTGGCTGCGATTACGTTGACAGATATGATCCTTGGAAAAGAAACAGACTACGAAGAGTTATACGATCCGAATCGTATCAAGCTCGTCGCCGGCTTCAGCAACTTCGTGAAGGAAGCTGCCGATGTTGTGGGTCACCTCGTTGGCAGCCTCGTTATGCCTGCTGAAAAGTTAAATGAACTTAGCGATCTGGCCGCCGGAGAAGCTCGTGTGGTCAGTCATGGCGGCCATAAAATGGCTATATACAAAGACGAAGCTGGCGAAGTGTATGCCTTGAATTCGGCATGTACGCACATTAAATGCGAGGTTGCGTGGAATGGGGCCGAGAAGACTTGGGACTGTCCCTGTCATGGTTCTCGCTTTAGTTATACAGGAGAGATGCTCAATGCCCCAGCCCGGAAAGACCTTTCTCCAGTAGAGATTGCTGAGAAGCAGAAAGCATAGCCAGTTGGTATGACGGCTGGGTAAACCAACTGAGACGCTTGGAGAATATCTTATCGATTCAAGGTTATGGTTTGAATCTTATCAGAACTGGCAAAGTGAATTTCTGTCGGTATTCGCTATCGTAGTATTGTCGATATTCCTGCGGCAACATGGATCACCGCAATCTAAACACGTAGATGCCCCGGATTCGGAGACGGGAGAATGATTAAAGCGGATCGTTATCCCTTGGCTTAATGTACCCGTCCTTTTGTTCCGGCATGCGCCAAGTCTGAAATTTATTGAAATAGTATCTCTTTTGTATATCGATAAGCTTCCCTTTATGTAGATGATCACCTGCCGTGATGTCACCGACCTCACCTAGAATGACACTTAACATATCATGGATTTGATCTTCTGCGCGCGAAGGGGATTGTAAAAGGGATAAATCTCTCGATTTTTTCGCAGGGCTCAGTGAGGACGAGCGGGCAATGGTATTTTTCTCAATCGTTTGCATTCACCCTGCCCAATCGAAAAAACCGTGCCTGAGAAAGCCAAAATTGTCACAGTTCGGGATTAAAACATAATGACTATCGTGTTGGACAAGTTATGAACATACTATGCCGTGGCAGTAAAATTGAGGATAAAGACATGGCTTCACAATGATCTATTATTAAAAAATATATTTTATGGCGGACAGCAAAGTTGAAAACAGGAACCAGTATGTGCTGATTACAGGCGCGACAAGTGGAATCGGGTATGAACTGGCTAATCTTTTTGCGAAGGATGGATACAACCTGGTGCTGGTGGCCAGGAATGAGGACAGGCTCCAGGAAATAACGGATAAATTGAAACAGGCTTATGGTGTGGAAATCACTCCCCTTCCGAAGGATTTATTCAGGCCTGAGGCGGCACAGGAAATTTATGATGCTACGCACGATATGGGGATCACTATAAATGTATTGGTGAATGATGCAGGCCAGGGAGAATGGGGGCCGTTCATCGAAACGGATCTTCAGCGCGATCTCGATATTATTCAATTAAATATTTCTTCATTGATATCGTTGACGAAACTTTACCTCAAGGAGATGGTCACCCGTAATGAGGGTAAAATCCTCCAATTGGGATCGGAAGCTGGCACCACTCCTACCCCGCTGTTAGCTGTGTATGCTGCGACTAAAGCATTCGTTTTATCATTTAGCGCAGCTTTAGCGAATGAGGTAAAGGATACGAATATCACGATCACGGCGCTACTCCCAGGGGCGACAGATACAGATTTCTTTCACAAAGCACACCAGGAAGACACCGTAGTATACAAAGAGAAGAGTTTAGCTGACCCTTGCGATGTCGCGAAAGATGGTTATGATGCATTGATGAAGGGCGAGAGCAAAATCATTTCCGGTGCGAAGACAAAGATGCACGTCTTCATGAGCGACTTACTGGGCCAAAAACTAAGCGCATCGAATATGCGGAAGCAGATGCAGCCCAGTGAGAAGAAGAAAGGCCGCACAAAATCCGGACATGTTCCATCGAGGAAAGAAAGGGAAAGCATTCAACAAGAAACAGGCATGAAGGACGGGGACTATTCGAATGACTACAGGGATCACAGTGACGCTTGATCAATGTGCAATAGGCAATTGGCAATAGATAATAAGCAAGTGAAGATCAAACTTTTCTTTTAGTAATTGGTTATTTGGTTTGGCCAATTGCAAATTGCCAATTGACTATTGACTATTGACTAAAAGTGGGTACGAAAAACAGGAACATGGCATTACACGAAAAGCAACTTGAAGTAAAGGATTCGACATTGCCCAAGGCAGGCAAAGGATTGTTCACAAGAAAACTCATTCCCAAGGGGACGCGAATCGTGGAGTACAAGGGCAAGCTTACTACCTGGAAACAGGTGCAGGTGGGTGATAAAGGGGCTAATCCCTATATCTATTATGTAAAACGCGATCACGTGATTGACGCGGCACCTCATAAAAAAGCAATGGCGAGATATGCTAATGATGCGAGGGGATTGAAGCGGGTGAAAGGCGTAACTAACAATGCGATTTATGTGGAGGATGGATTAAAGGTCTACATCGAGGCGAAAAAGGATATCCCTGCTGGTGCCGAGATCCTTGTTGATTATGGAAAGGAATATTGGGAGGTTATTCGCTACAACAAGAAATTGGAAGAAAAGAGGGCTTTGAAAGCGAAAGCAAGTTGAGATCAGCGTGTTTTTTTTTCTTCACGATGCGTACGCCGCAACTTCTTAATATGGTTCTCCTCGGCCTCATCCATCGAGTGAGAAGAGTAAAGGTCTTTTTCCTTTTCGGCTCGCTCCGATAAGTCTACGTAAAACGTTTTCAGCACAAGTAATTCATCCTCGGTAAGGTCCTCCACGTCAACGAGCCGGTTGCTCGCTTTCTCGTTGCTGGCGATGAGTTCATTCAGCTTCAGATGAATGGCAGCCATGTCGCGGTTTTGCGATTGCTGGATAATGAAGACCATGAGGAATGTGATGATCGTAGTTCCTGTATTAATCACCAGCTGCCAGGAATCGGAGAAATGAAATATTGGGCCGGTAAGCGCCCAGACTACAATTAAGAGGAATGCCGCAATGGTTACGAATGGGCTGCCGACCTTACGGGTAACCCAGCTAGAGATGCGGCCAAACAATCGGGGCCATTTGAGACGGCTGGCCGGGATGATATTCTTGTCCATAATATGAATTGAAGTGAAGATTAAAAGATTATCGCTTCAAATCATATGCCACGGGCGCGAGCAATAGGCAATAGGCAATAGGCAATAGGCAATAGGCAATAGGCAATAGGCAAGCTAAGGTCGAATAGGTTTTAGGGATTGATAACCGAGATGCTACTCACTACTCACCACTCACCACTCACCATTCACATATTCATTCGCGACGGAGTTTATTCATATTGGCTCGGGGCTATACATTCCTTCCAGTATTCAATTATCTTCCCGAGGGTGTTTTCGAGACCTTGAACAGAGTCTGGTTTTTGGAAGAAGCCTTGTACGGAAAGGGCGTAGGCATCCGTGACTGATTTTTTGTTGGCGCCTGTTGTAAAAAACAGGTACGGAATACACTTGTTTTTTAATTGCTCGTTAGTAAATATTTTCTGCCGTATTTCGAATCCGTTCTGCCTTGGCAGGTTTACGTCGGAGAGTATCAGGAATGGCTGAATATCGGTTTGATTTAGATAGTCCAGTGCCAGATCTCCATCGCTAAAATACACGATCTTGTTTGGGTAGTTTAACTTCTTGAAGATATCGGTGAGGATCTCCTGGTCATCCATATCATCCTCGATCACGATTATGGGTCCTGATTTGTTCATTTTATGGGTTTGAACGTAACAAGGTAGCCCTTTTTGGTATGATCGGCTTTTTTAAAGTGAAAATGTAAAATTTAGAACCTAAAACGCGGTTAGTCTACTTCACCCCACAGATTGAAACGCACATGATCCATAAGTTCAGTGGCTGACCACCTTTTACATTTTAGATTTTAAATATACATTTCACCGATCAATCGATGTTATGCTGTCCACCTTCAATCACTTGATTCACCCTCAAAATTATGACCTGAATTAAACGCTTAAAATTTCAGAATGTCGGGGAAATTGTAGATTTTACTTTATTCGAATAAGATTTTGCGAACCGGGGGTGGCATTCTTGCCGGCCCCTCTTTTTTGTCCAGCCTTTCCTTCCAAGCCTACTTTCTCCAACGATTCGGCAACTATAACACCGTTCATCTGTTTAAGCTCTAAAGAAAATTTGCATGGCAAAGAAATTATCGGCCATTCCCGTTTCTATTCTGGACCTCGCAACCATTGTAGAGGGTGACAGTTCACCTGCAGATGCGTTCAGACGAAGCGTTGCCCTGGCTCAGCACGCGGAACGCCATGGCTACAAGCGATACTGGTTCGCGGAACATCATAATATGGCGAGTGTTGCATCCGCTGCAACCTCTGTACTAATCGGCCATGTGGCGGGCGCAACATCGACAATCCGGGTCGGCGCGGGTGGTGTGATGTTGCCCAACCATTCTCCGCTTGTCATCGCCGAGCAGTTTGGTACGCTAGCCTTATTGTATCCTGACCGAATTGATTTGGGGATTGGTAGAGCACCCGGATCGGATCCTTTGACATCGTATGCACTAAGGCGAAACATCAAAGGCGACATCAATGATTTTCCAAATGATGTCATGGAGCTGATCAATTACCTTGGACCTCGCAATGAATCGGTAAAAGTAAGGGCCATTCCTGGCGAAGGAACGAAGGTGCCGGTATGGTTGCTTGGATCGAGCACCTTTAGTGCGCAGCTCGCCGGGATACTCGGGCTCCCATTTGCATTTGCCTCGCATTTCGCTCCCGCACAATTGCATGAAGCACTGCAAGTTTATAGAACACATTTTAAGCCATCGGAATTCCTGGCCCAACCCTATTCTATGGCTTGTGTGAATGTGATAGCGGCTGATACGAATGAGGAAGCGGAATTCTTGTCGACTTCGTTCCATCAACTCGCACTCGGTCTCTTTCGCAATGACAGGCGCCCACTCCCACCCCCTGTCAGTACGATGGAAGATATATGGACTCCCAATGAAAAGCATGGAGTTCAGTCAATGACGACTTACTCGTTTCTTGGCACCCCGAAAACCATTAAGGTATCACTCCAGGAATTTGTCGATAAGACAGCCGTAGACGAGATCATGGTAGCATCGCACTTGTATAGTTTGGAGGCGAGGCAGCGGTCGTTGGAGTTGATTGCGTCGGTTTTTGCTCCTCAGAAATCCGGAATTGGGAATCGGGAATCGGGAAACTCCGATTAACGAAACCATCTTCGACCTTCGGACTGATTCCCGATTCCCAATTCCGGATTACCGATGAGCAACCAAATAACAGACACCACTCAATACCTCCTAGGCCCCGACACCCCCTTTCGTATCAACGCCACTATAAACGTCAATACAGCAGATCCGATGATGGACCAGATGATGGGAAAGGTTTTGCCCCCGACCTTAATGGCGAATAATTCGGGAAGGCCGAATTTTCCGGCCATCCACATGCCGATCCAGGCACCAATAAAACCTACGATAATAGAGACGACACAGCCACCGATATCATAGCCGGCAAGTGCCTGGCCAATTGAACCGCAGATGGCTGCGATAGCGAGGAGAACGAGGAATTCCGTGAGGGTCATGGTAAAAATTTTAGAGTAATCTACAATTTAAATGCCGGGGTTGCACGGAAGGGGTCAAAGAAAGGCTTTTGGTTTCACGCAAAGGCGCGAAGGCGCAGAGAAAAATTAGAAAAGTAAGGGCTTTCTGTGTCCCAACGCTCTTCAGAAATGATGAGGAAACTGCTTATTTAAACATTTCCTATCTTACTCTTTAGCATGAACTACAAGAACATCAATTCACCTCATTGTTCGCTTCTTATGAGAGTAGTAGCCTTTGGTTTGGTGCTATTATGTTGGACACCTAAGGGCACTGCACAGAAGGTCAACATCAAGAACGATGTGTTTTGGAAAACAAAAGATGGCCAGCCTATCAACAGCCAGGGTGGCGGAATATTTCAATTTCGGGATCCTGTTTCCGGAGAGATAAAATATTATTGGTACGGGGTGCATTATAAAGAGGCGGATGATTATCGAAACGACCCATCGGTGACACTGTCCAGGGCTACTTTCGCATCGGTAACTTGTTATAGTTCCACTGATCTGGGGAACTGGACTTTTGAAGCCGATGTGCTGACCCAGGAGGAAGTGATCAAACCCGGTACCCGGTCCTGGGTAGGACGGTTAGGTGTTGCTTATGTTAAGGAACTAAAGAAATACGCCATGTTTGTCCAGCATGATAGAGAAGTATTGATTGCTCTATCCGATTCTCCGACTGGAAAGTTTACCTGGCACCAGAAGATTAGCATGAAAGATATGATCGGCACCAGCAACACCGGTGACCAGACGGTATTCACAGATCCGGATAATGGCAAGTCGTATCTCATCTACTCTTATGGAAGCGGCAGAAATAAAATCTACGTTTCAGAGATCGGAGTTAAGGATGGAAAAGTAAACCTGTTAGACTGCACCGAAATATTTCGCGGAGAGAGTCGTGAAGGCAACTGTATGTTTAAATACAAAGGGAACTATTATACTGTTGCCTCTAACATATATGGCTGGGATGCTTCGCTGGTATACTACCTCGTCGCGTCTGATATCAGGGGACCATACGAACCTGTGAATAACATGTCGGTGATGGATGGCTCTGCCGATGACTATGGACATATTACGCAAACAGGGTTTTTCTTTACTGTAAGAGGGAGCAAGCAGGAAACGATCGTGTACTGTGGTGATCGCTGGGCGGATTTTGCGGGGAATGGCTTAGGCTACAATCATTGGTTCCCGATTACATTTCAGGGAGAGAAACCCATTTTCAATTCCCTGGGTTCATGGAACCTGGATGCAAAGACGGGCGAGTGGGAAGTTGCGTTTGGCAATGATTACGTGAAGAATGGCAGCTTCGAGGCAGATAGGAAGCTAATTCCAAGTGTGGTAAAGCCTGTGCAGTTGCAGCTCACGGGCTGGTTAACCTCGGTAATAGAAGGAAATCCCATATCTCTCGACAGCACGCAATCACCCATACTAAACCATAAGAACAGTGCAGATGATCGCAAGATGCTCGTGGGTGAACATAGTCTTCATATAACTGACAGGGTCAGCTTTAAGCGAAAGATAACGCAGACCATATCAAGCACAAAGTATGTAAGCCTGAAAGCCGGATTTTACAATCTAAAAGCGAAGGTGAGGAATGGCGGTGATTTCAGTAAACTGGAATTATTTGCTACTAGTAACCGTGACACTAAGAGGTATAAGATCATCAAAGAAAATCCTGGTTGGACGGAGATCCAGATAGAGGGTATATACATTCGCAGGGGAAAGGTTGAGATAGGTATTGTAGCCGAGGGAGCGGCCAATGCGTTTTGTGATGTTGATGATGTGTCGCTCGTGATGACCGGGTTGGATAAGTCGCATTAACCTCCGTGAAAATCAAACTACCGGTTGAAGGGTTTAAGAGTTTAAAGGTTTAAAAGTTTAAAAGTTTAAAAGTTCTTACAACCGAAGGTCCCCTCAACAAAAGAAATTTCTGAAATCAGAACGTTAAACGTTAAACCCTTAAACGTATCGGAAAGGCTCACTTCACCGCATTCGCAATTATCTTCTCCAACACTTTCATGTCGACGTCAGCGAGTTTGTTAATATAAAGGCAGCCGCCGCCGGTCTTATGCTTGCCTAACTTTTTCAGAGATTCTTCATGCATCTTCACACTAATGCCGAGATAAAGTGTAAGGTTCGCTTTGCGTGGTGAGAAACCAACTTTGAACCAATCAACTTCCCTATCGGTCGTTGGACTTTTATACCTTACATCGCAGAAACCGATAATTGAAGTACCCCACATTTTGGGTTTCTCTTTTGTCGCTTTCTCCATCATCTTAAGTATGACATTGCAGTCTTTTCGTTTTTGTTCGTCGGGAACGGTGTCGATGAAACTGGATACGCTGACTGCGGTTGGTTTCGTTTTAATTTCGGCTAATTTTCCCATATCGGAAATTTTTTACTATTAACGGGTGTAACAATAGTTTGAATGTACGGTTTTTTGCACTAAACCTTTGAAGCCGTACGGCGGCACTTTTAGAATTATTTTAGTCTATGTGAGTGAATTCATTCGATCTGTATTGATGTTTTCTTAAACTCCGTACGCCTTATTGACTCCATAAAGATTAAGTTTTTTTCGGCTGTTGTCTCGCCTTAAGTTCCATTGCAAAAGACCGTAAAAAGATTGCAGAATGAGTATCAATGACCAAAGCACCTTACTCCATTTAGTCAATTTTGGATCTTTCCAAACCTGAGTAACGACGACATAAACATTAAAAATGAAGAGTAGACAGACGCAGAAAATAAGAAAGATTAGCATGGTGAAAGAATAGGAATGAAAGAGGTAATCTTGATTACTTCAAGTTACGACTCTTTCCCGACGAGTCTCGCCATAAAGATTCAACCAAGCGAAGACACTAACCGGGCGGACTCGTCGTCGAAAGGAAGCTCCTGGTAAAAGCTCAACTCAGCTGTCTTCCCATCACAGACCCATTCCCGAAGAGTTTTTTCGAAAACTCCTCACGCGACGAGTCCGCCCACTAGAGTTCTATAGGATGTAGATCATTTGGGCGAGACTCGTCGGGGAAGTGGTCGACTGATGAACTCCTTTACTTGGTGGTCGTATGGACATATGAAAACTTTTTTCTAGGAAGCGTCTTCCAAATATATCCAATATTCTTTGGTCAAGTAAGAACCGATTACGTGGAAAAAGATTGCGAGAGATGCTAAAAGTGGAAGCAAACAATATTCTATCAAATCGAAAATTCAGAAATCACTTCGAACATTATGATGAACGAATTGAAGAGTGGTTTGATAGTCGTCCCAACGGTGTTTATATCGATTTAGCAATGAATCCATCTCTCAGAGGAGATTTTGGTGGCAAAATCACCGTGGATATAATTCATTTGATAATTCTCTGATGTTTCGTGGTGAAAGATTGGATTTAAATAAGGTATTAACTGCTCTTTCAGAAGTTCATAATAATTGTAAGTTATATGTGTTGGACATACCTTGAACTGCCACTAACATGGGTATGTTGATAAAAATAACATTTTCTCTCAGGCTGCGGTTAAAGCTGTCAGGAATATCAAATACTGTGCAACCATCCTTGCGACTTTTATGGCAGTGGCAGAAGCGTATCTATTCATAGTTCAACGCGGTAAGGATGATATTGCGGGCGGTGTGGCAATGGGTCTTTTGATACTTTTTATTTCTGTCGTAATTG
>JACMKU010000174.1 GCA_014379965.1 Chitinophagaceae bacterium | reverse complement strand
GTTTAAGGGTTTAAAAGTTTCGTTATAGGCCGGTAACCGAATGTTGCCGGTTTTTTTATTTGACGCAGCTTTTGGGCAGCCTAATCAATCCCGGATCAGGTCCGGGGCAAGCTCCCGGATCAGGCCCAATCAACTCAATCAACTCATTCAACTTAATCAACTTAATCAACCAATTCAACTAATAACGAAGTTTGATAATTATTTCACTCTCCTCCTCAGCAGTGTGCGAAAAACTTGCTTTACTAAACGTAGGTGGCCCAAGGCTCCCCATTACATTGTTGGAGAATCCATATCCCTCCCTGGGGAGGCCGATCCATGACTTATCCATTTTCAGATTACTGTTTTCATCATGCAAGATGACTGCGGCATATTGCCCTGACTGAAGTCCAGTGAAGTTAATGACGGCCTTGTCATTTCCGACGAACGACGCCCTACCCTTTTTAAAAGCCAGGTCCGGCTTGTCCGGATATCCCTTTCCATCCTTGAAGAGACTCACCAACACCTGTCCATTCTTATTTTTTAAATCTGTAATACTAATAGTGAGTTCTCCCGACTTAGGAGGTGGGGTTAGAGTCAGGATGAAAAAAAGATAGGAAAATAACATTGGCATACGGGGCGCGTTATTTATCCCTAAGATACGTCTACCTGATCCTTTTGGATTAGGTTGCGATGATGCTCCGCATGATAAATGGTAAAATATAGCATTTCGCGCATAGTAAGTTTTCCAAGCAAGGGATGCGGAAGTATATAGTAATCGAGTTGATCCTCGCTATAACTCAACAAGCGCCGACAAAGCTTTCGTACACTGTTTTCCATTTTGTCCGATAAATTATTCTTAGACGCGGGATTCGCCGACCCTGGCACAAACCTTCCCTTGGCCTTTCCTCCCTGATTCAATTTGGACTTGTACTTTTCCACTAGTGCATCATAGCTTTTTGATGGTCTATTCGATATTCCTACAACCAGCCTAATCACAATCTTCGGAAGCATCAGGGCCTGCGAGACTGCGCCAACACTACGACAGATGTGGTCGAGGTGTTGAATAGGTTTCCATTTTCCCTCAGGGGCGGTGGTCAGTTGTGCGTCATTTAAGGACATAATAAAATGAGAGAACTCCCGGTGACTGGTTTCAAGTTTCTCGATTATCTCTTTCTGGTTCATGGTGAATGGTGGTTGTTTATGGAGATGATATTTGTGACAAGACAAAAGTAGACCGCAGATTATCATGATTTTTGATGATGTACGCAGATTTTTTTTGTTTTCCATATGACAGATACAAATCATTCCTAAATGATAGCAATCATGACCATCTGCGGTCAAATCAAAAACAAAAAGGTCATCCTTTCGGATGACCTTTCTTCTGGTATGCTTTCTAAGGAGTTACTGTTATGTGTCCTGCCACGCCACCGACATGGCCGTTAGAAAGCAACCGTCCTTGCTCAATAGTTAGCCTCTATTGAACTTCTTAAATGTTTTTGTTACAGATCAGTTGCCTCTGGTGGTCGAGTGGTGTTGTATTGCCTTTTATCCTGCTCCAGGAATAAGTAACTGTAAATTTCGGGGTTTTATTGCGAATGGCATGAGGGTTTTTTCACCCTGGCTTTGGAAGTGATTTGACAGTAGGCTGGTTGATTAGTTGATTAGGTTGATGGAGGTCAAACGAGTCCAACCTAATTAGTGAACTGGGTGTTGACCTCAATCAACCTAATCAACCCAATCAACTTAATCAACATAATCAACCAATCAACCATCCACTAAATCTCCTTCGCCTTAACCACTTTATTCTCCAACGGCGTCACCGTATACCCCGCCTTTCTAAGCAAACTAATTACTCCCTGGTCACCTGGCAGGTGCCCGGCTCCTACGGCAATCAACAAGGTCTTCTCCGGTAAAAGATCTTTGAGCTTGGCGACCCAATTACGATTGCGGTTAAAAAGTAAGACCTCCGTAAAATTTCCGATACCCATATCCGTCTTCATGATCAATTCCTCTAACTTCTTCAGGTCCTGCTCGCGATAAGCCGTCATCATCTCATCAAGCTCTTTGTCCTGGTCTTTATTTTTCTTGATGTTATCTATATAGCTGACAAGCTGTTCTGCCTGTACCTTATAGGGAATGCTATCCAAGACTCCTGCCTGGTAGGCCATGCTCTCGAGTCCTTTGATCTTCTTTTTGCTTTGCATCGCCTCCTGCATGATCACCTGCTCCATCATCGCCATGGTTTCGCACTCCATTGATTTTTCCTGGACCGTAGAAAGTGCAAGGATGGGCTTATAAGTTTCGAGTGTAGAGAATGGAAGCATCGAACTTTTCGATTCGAAATAGTCCTTTACTTTTTCATAGTCTTCCGCGCTTAATAATTCACGCAAAGTCGTGTCCCCTTTCATCTTCATCTTACTCAACACGGCAAACATCTCTATCAGATTATCAAGGTCCACTTCGAAATAGACTTCCTCGGCTTTACCGATGATGCGTTTCATGTTGTCGCTTAGCCCTGCATCGGTTGCACACAACATATGAATGGTACCAAAAAGGTACGAGGGCTTGGTGAGCCCATTTCCGCTAATCTTCCACAGCAGTGTATTATTGTTCGGGGCTTCTTTCTCCTGGGTCTGTGCGCATCCAACCAGCGTCAGCAAACTCAATAAAAATCCTGCGCTTACCTTTTTCATCCTTTTTAAATTTTAAGCAAGTTACTGAATGCGGGCGGGTTTCACGCAAAGGCGCCAAGGTTCGCAAAGTCGCAAAGAGTACCTGATAATTGTTAAGGTTTGTCAGATAACTTCCCTTGGTTACGTTTTTTCCCACAACAGACATCCTTTGCGTCTTTGCGAAACTTGGCGTCTTGGCGTGAAACCTTGATCAATAGAAAACCTCGTTCCAATACTTGGAAAACTTCACCCCCCATTTGACAATTAGTTCGGAAGCTTCAATTGGCATGGAAAGCTCCTGCTTGACCGCCAATACGGGCAGGTTGACTCCAGCGCCAACGGCAGCCGAGATGGATCCCTGCACCCTCGGATTTATTTCAAGTAAAAGGAATTTTCCTGCATCGGATCTCTTTACCTGGATGCCGATATTTCCATGTAACTGCAATTCATGAAGTATTTGCCTACAGTATTTAATGATCGTTTCCTCTTCATGAAACTCGCCTTCGACACTAATGCCATTATTCATTTTTGTTCTCCGACGAGGGACAATCAACACCGCCTCTCCATAGTTTGCAAGGCAGTCGACCGAATACTCGTCCCCTGGCAAATACTCGCTAACTAGCAGCTGCGGGAATGGCTTAAAAGAAAGTATCCTTGTAGCTTCGGACACTGATATGTATGTGTTATTTGGCTTCTCGTTGAACAGCACATGATGGTCATCCTGGTCTGCGCAGATGATCCTAAAGCCCCGGCTCCCGTTTGAGACGGAAGGCTTGAAGCATACACTTTTTCCGGGATAGCCGAGCGATGTAACGGCTTCCTTAAACTGTGCGACAGTTTCTACTACTCGAAACTCCGGAACCGGCATACCTCTCCATTGAAGGAATTGATAGAGCCTGCTCTTATCGTTGGCAATCTCCAGCGATGCGGCCGGGGAGACCAGAAGTTTAGAACCAGCCAGCTCGAATTCTTTATAATGATTGGCAAGGATAATTAACTCCTTTGTTACGAGAGGTAATACGACATGAATGTTTCGCCGACGACAGAGATCGAGAACCTTTGCTATAAAGGATGTATCATTTGCAAGTGGTATCACTTCGAAATCATGACCTAGATACCGCCCAACGGCTTGTGGATTGGCATCAGCAACAATAGTATTGAATCTTGCTTCGCGATTGAGGCAACGCAGAATGCCGGCAGCGCCTGGTGCACCCCCGCCCGTCATGAGAATATTTATCTTGTCATTGGCCACAGCTTAAATGTAGATGGTAATAGGCAGAAAATAAAATACGTGTTATGCCACCACAGCCTCTTCGCCATACATCTGATCTTTGAACTTAAGAGAAGGCGATGAAATGAAGGGCCCGATTCCAAGCTGATCCCATTTCTCATCTACTTTCCTGATTGTTTCGTTATCTGCCACAATGATGTTGGGCCAGTCACGTTGAAAATCGTCCAGCGACTTCGTTTTCCTCGTGCCGTCGAATCCCATGCATGCGTAGTAATCGTTGGAATTATCTAAATCCTGTTTGAACAAATGCGAATCTCTTTTCGGATCCAGGTTATTACAACAACGCCAGAGTGCCGTCGGTAGATCATGCGCGTCAACTGTGTGTTCTACATAAAGCACCATCTTCACTCCTTTCATTTCCTCATCGCTGCAGAGTTTGTCGTGGAGCTCTCTGATATGTCCCTTCCGGTTTTTTTCTATCGAAACAATGAGACAAGGTATCTGCAATTTCAGCAACGAAGTGTTGGCTGCCTTTATTTCAGGAAATCTTGACTTCAACGAAGACTCAAGCGGTATAGGCATCGACGCTTTTGATGAATAATGATCTTCCATCTCTTCATCGAACTTTCGAGTACCGTCTATGCACATCTTTCCGCCGAATCCAAGCTTGCTGCAACTATGATCGAGTACATCCATGGGACCGGTGGAAAAGTAGATATCAGTAGCGGGATTCAGGTTGCTGAAAACATCCTGGGCTACACGGAGGTAATCACTGATCCGGAAAAAAGAATTTGACTCCCGCCCTTCGGCTAATGGAGGAGAGGTGAGAACTAGGATTTTATTAAACATCATCTGGCCCGCGCCCCACATGGCGTTCATTACTTTTTGACCCTGACCAGCATAGTCTTTCTTGATCTGCGTGATCACGAGATTGTGAAAGACTCCTTCCACAGGCATGTCCATGTCCAGTATCTCCGGTACCATCGTCATCTTGATGGGTGCAAGGAAAATTCTCTCTGTTGCTTTACCCAACCACGCATCTTCTTGAGGAGGGATGCCAACGATCGTAGCAGGATAGACGGGATCTTTCTTATGGGTAATGGCAGTGATATGAAATCTCGGGTACCAGTCAGGCAACGAATAATAGCCAGTGTGATCTCCAAAAGGCCCTTCCCAGATAAGCTCATCTCCAGGATCAACATATCCTTCTATGATGAAGTCTGCGTCGTCGGGTACTTCCACGTCAGGCTGTGAAATGCATTTGACCAACTCTACTTTCTTCTTACGAAGGAATCCCGCCAACATGTATTCATCCACATTTTCC
The DNA here is from genome assembly GCA_014379965.1 of Chitinophagaceae bacterium. GTDB lineage: Bacteria > Bacteroidota > Bacteroidia > Chitinophagales > Chitinophagaceae > VBAT01. Next base: position 6,835 of record JACMKU010000174.1, on the reverse strand, counting down.
GGCAAAGGTGCAGTAGCTGAATAAGCATATACCGGATCACCACCAAGGGCAACTGCAACCGGCATGCGCTTGTTTAGCTTCTTATATTCATTGAAGTGCTTTGCCGAGACTTTATGTTTATGCCAATGCATGCCTGTCAGTTTGGGTCCAAAAATCTGCATGCGATACATCCCCACGTTACGTGAGCCAGTGATTGGATCTTTAGTATGAATAACTGGAAGCGTTACGAAAGGACCCCCATCTTTAGGCCAACAAGTAATTACAGGCAGCTTCGTGATGTCAGGATCTTTCATTACTACTTCCTGGCAGGCACCACGCCCGCTTTTTACCTTCGGCATCCAACTGGCAAACTGCCCAAGTTTCGGAAGAAGTTTCAGCTTATCCAGTATCCCCGTCTTTGGGGCTGACAATAATTTCAATAAGTCTTCAATTTCTTTTGCTGTATCATCGAGATGCTTGACACCAAGAGCCATACACATGCGTTGCTCGCTGCCATAGGCGTTCATCAAAACAGGAAAATCATAGCCGGTGTTCTCAAACAGCAATGCTTTGCCGCCGTTTCCTGATTTACTGACACGATCAGTAATCTCGGCCATCTCCAGCTTCGGGTCTACATACGTTTTGATGCGTACTAACTCCCCTGCCCTCTCCAAATGATCGATGAATTGTTGTTGATTTCTATATGCCATTCTGCGATAAAATATGCGCAAAGTTAGCCCAGATGTACTTATGGATAAGTATAGATTGCCGAAAGGAAGAATTTCCTTTCATGCTAGCAAATAATTCAGAAAAATTAGACGTTCCCGTGTAGATTTCTCTAAAGTGGAACGGTGGGACATCCATATCCGTTCTTCCCACGGCCTTTTCCAAAGAGACCACCGCCACGACTCGCACCGAGTTTATACGTAAGATGTAAGCCCGTGAAGTAAAAGATGTCCTTATGCTTTTCGCCTCCACGTGTCCAACCTTTTACCGGGTATTGGGGTTCGCCACCAGTTAGTTCGTCTCCCCTATAAGAAATGTCAACAGCCAGTTGACCTTTAGCTGCAAGCAGATCATTAGGATCTGCATAAAGACTGCTGACATCATCCAGATAATCTGTGAATGTTTTACGTAGTCCCACTTCGAGCCCAATTCGTATCCTGTCATTTAAGGCAATCTTAACACCGCCGCCAAAGGGAATCGCCGCTTGTGTAAGTGAATAGGGTTTTCTATTGGGATAACCGGGCAACCCCTGCCCCTCCGTGCTAAGTGGCTTGAGAAAAATCTGGTTATTATTCTGATCGTAAGTATAAGGATTGAAACGAAAAACAGCGAGTCCTCCAAATATATATGGTGAATATGTTCGCTCGTAGAGGTTTTGTAAATAATATTCACCGATCACGCTCAACTCAGTAATGGATGTCTTGAAGCTGAGGTTCCTTTTCACCAATTCAGGGTCTTTGTTGTACTTGTCGGATCCGCCAACTACACCATAAGTGAAACCGCCCCTAATCATTATTCGATCACTAACCTCGTAGTTAAGGGACACGCCAACTGCGCCATGAGAACCGTCTTTTGGAAAAGGCTTTTCTACGAGATCACCATTATAAGCTGAAACTCCTCCGAAGAGGCCAATATGTACGCGCTGTGCAGGAATAACTGAAGTGATCAAGAGGCAGACGATCACAATCCATAATATTTTCATAGTTGCTGATTTCGGGTATAATCAGCACTATTACAATTTTTGGGCCGGATAAGCCAAGTTTGCGCCAAACGAATGCGGGGGCAAATAAGTATGGATGAGGGAAAATTCTTATTTATTATAAAGGACGAGGACAGCGTTGGCTATAGCCCTTGTCACGAGTACCAATTCCCCTAAACATGTTGCCTATTGAGTTGAGCTTGATATCTATAGTAATTCCGCCATAGTAATACCAGTCCATTTCTGTCGGTGTGCCCCTTTGTTCTCCATGAGCCGGATAATTCCCTCCACCTGGCACCGTGTTACCTCTAAAAGCCAGTTCAACTGCTTTCTCTCCCCTTGCTGCTAGCAATATTTCGCGATCGACGTAAAAGGAACTCACGTCATCGAGGTGATCTGTAAATGTCTTGCGCTGGCTGAACTCGACTCCTATATTAATGTCGTTGCTCACTGCATAGCGAAGTCCCATTCCAAATGGCAGCGCAAATTGTGTCAGTTTGTATGGACGATGGGAGGGAAAATCTTCAATTCCCTGTCCTTCCGTACTAAGTGGCTGCAGAAACCATTTCTCGCCGGAATTGTCGTAAGTCCAGGGATTAAAGTGAAATACGGATATGCCACCATATAAATATGGCGTGAAGCGGCTTTTGCTAATATCAAGGAATGTAAACTCGAGGGCAGCATATGCTTCATGTATTGGCGTGAAAAAACTCAGGTTCCGGGTCTTTAGGTAATCGCGATTGTACCGGTCGGCTGCTTCCAATCGGCCGATCTGGATCCCGGCCCTGGCAGTGAACCACCTGCTAAGTGGTTGACGTATAGAGAGTCCAAAAGCAAATTTGGAATGGGCGATGCTGAAACTGTTAGGATTTAGATCCCCCTGGTAATTCATTAGACCGGTGAAAATAGTGATGGAAGGGTCGAACCCTGTCTCGTCCTGGGCCTGGACTGAGGTGTGCCATGCAAATAGGAATAGCATAGCAACAGTTCTGAGGTATCTCATTGGTAGCGGATTTGAAACTGTAACGCTCGCTACCTGGGTAATCGTATGGGGGCAGACTGGATTTTTTCCACAAAGTTTCTAACGATCGTCCGATCACTTTTCGAACAATCCGGTGTATTGAACGCCCAAACCAGGTTCATCGCTATATACTATTTTCCCGTGGTCGAAGTCAATGCCGGTTGCAACATCCTCGGCCAGTAAAAGTGGGCCGTCCATATCGACGTGATCTATGAACGGAAGCAGGTGCGCTACAGCTGCCGAACCAAGTGTGGATTCATTCATACACCCGATCATCACTTGCAGATCAAGTTCCCTCGCCTGCTTGATCATTCTCAAGGCAGGTGTGATTCCGCTGCATTTTGTCAACTTAATATTAATGCCATGAAAGTGATCTTTACACCGTACGACGTCTTTCTCATACACGCAGGATTCATCGGCATACAAGGGCAGCTCGGATTGTTTGTATAAGATCTTCATTCCCTCCCAATCATCTTTCGCCAGGGGTTGTTCTACGAACTCAACGCCAAGTTCTTTTAGTTGCGGTATGATGGCCAATGCAGTCGTGACATCCCATGCCGCATTTGCGTCTACGCGCAAAACGCTGTCGGTGTTTTCCCTCAATGCTCTCACGATGGCCACATCATCTGCAGTTCCTACTTTAATCTTATAAATTGGCCACGGTTTCTCTTTCACCTTGGCAACCATTTTTTCAATGGTGTCAATGCCTATCGTATAATCAGTAATGGGATTCTTTGAGACATCTCCGTTCCACAATTCATAGAGCTTCTTATTTTTCAACTTACCATAGAGATCCCACGCGGCAATATCGAGCGCACATACGAGGAAATGATTCTGTGGAAGCAAATGGTGGAGATAATGCCAGTATCTCTCGGGATCTGTGAATGCAAATTTTTCGATAAACGTCTTCTTCGCTTCTATATCCTCGATCATTTTTTCCACGGGAATATTGTAGTAAGCAATGGCCGGGGCCTCGCCGTAACCCTTGATACCAAACTGTTCAAGTTCGACGATAAGAGTTGGCTGATGGGTCTTCGTTCCTTTCGAGATCGTGAATGGATGGCGGAAGCGGAGGCTGTGTGAGTAATAACTAATTTTCATGCTTGTTTCCTGGTTGCTTGGTTGACTGGTTGTTTGGTTGACTGGTTGCTCGGTTGCTGGTCTCTTACCAACGAAGTAACCAAGAAACCGAGAAACCAGGAAACCAAGAATCTAACATTCTATGAGTCACCTTCCGCTATTTTCGACAGTATCTAGCAGTTCTTTATTGAATTCCGTTTCCTTAATCAGATCCTCGAGGGAAAGGTGCATTCTATATTGCCAATAGTGTTTGGGAATAGCGGGATTATTGATTCGCTCTTCTGTTGGATTATCGCGACGCAGCGTGGCGCTCATTCCAAGGATATCCTGTAGTTGGAAGATGGCCCACATTGCCGGGGAGTAGAGATGTTGCATGATGATAGCCCGGTTGATCCATGGTTCGCAGAAGTAGGTAGCATCGCCCCACTGGCCTAGTACATGATTGAAGAAACGCTGTGTCCTCTCGCGATTCTCTTCCCACCAACTACGAAGCGTACTCATGTCGTGTGTTGAAGGCGTGATTACTGAAAGGTACGGGGCATCATGTGGGTACGAGAACTCCTTATTAATATCCTTTGGCATACGCTGGATTTCCAGGCTAAGTATCCCTAGTTGTTTCATCACGTCTGGTACGCAGTGTGGCACCATGCCGAGGTCCTCGCCGCAAATGAGCATATTAGTCGCATTCTTCAGGTGCGGAAGTTTCTGCATCGCCTCTTTCTTCCAGAAATCATCCTGGCGACGGAAGAAATAATTGACATATAGCGCCTGCAACTTCTGTTGAATATGTGGTATGAGATGACGGAATGAGGACGTCTTCTCCATGGAAATTCGGAAATGGAATTCCTGACCTCTCGATCCTTCGTGTTCGAAGAGGATCACATTAGAGATCAGATCGTATAATCCCAATTTAAGACGCTCATTATTTTCTGTTTGATCAAGTTCGCCAAAGTGCGCTTCCACCTGGCGTTGAGTAGCGAACGCGGGTTGAAGATCGTATCCCCCGGCATCGTTGGTCACCAGATAATTTTCTTTAAAGCCCTCGGGTACATCACCGAAGATCTCCTGGAGGACGGTGTCATTAATGTAGGGTTTGCAAAACCTGCGGTTGTCAAACCAAAGACCGTTTTCCCCGAACTCAATATAATGTACAGACAGGCAAGGGACGAATCTTCCCATGATACCCTGCACCGCGTGTGCAGGCACGCTCCATATCCGGAAGAATCCCAAAATATGATCGATCCTGAAGGCATCGAAATAATGGCTCATCTGCTCGAAGCGCTGCTTCCACCAACTAAAGCCATCTTCCTGCATGCGCTTCCAGTTGTACGTCGGAAACTCCCAGTTCTGACCTACCGCCGTAAAATCATCCGGTGGCGCGCCTGCCTGTTCATTCATGTTGTATAAGGAAGGTGCAACCCAGGCATCGCAACCGTAACGATAGATGCCAATTGGAATGTCCCCTTTCAATACTATTCCTTTCTTATGAGCATAGTCTGTAGCCTCCTTCAATTGAAGGTGCAGATGGTATTGTACGAATAAGTAGAAGTTGATATTTTTTCGGGATGAAGACTTTGGTGCAAACAGCTTGTCCACTTCTTTCTTGTCATAAACAGCATTCGTCTTCCATTGCTCGAAATGCGAGGTGCCGTACTTATCCCTGAAGAAACAGAAGGCGGAGTAAGGCTCCAGCCAGTGTTGATTCTTGTTAAAGAAATCCATGCAATCCCCTGAAGATAAGCACTCATCTCCCATCACTTCATATAGCTCTTTAAGCATTGAAAGCTTAAAGCGAATTACCTCTTCATAGTCCATCGCCGGCAGTTCGTTGAGTTGCTTCTGCTTCTTTCGAAGAGCCTTCACCTTATCGGCATGCTTCTTTCCAGCCACTTTGGCCAGGTTGATATAGAGGGGATGAAGGGCAAAGGCAGATATCGCCGCATAGGGGTAGGAATCTACCCATGTGTTGGTGGCAATGGTGTCGTTGATGGGCAGAATCTGGATCAGGAGGAGACCTGTCTCGTTGGCCCAGTCTACCAGTAATTTAATATCGGTAAACTCACCAACTCCGAAGCTATTGCGGGTTCTGAGGCTGAACACCGGGATCGCCACCCCAGCTCCCTTCCATGTGTTGTTAGGAAAGCGGATAAACCCATCGTGTATGATGATCGCTTTCTTCGAAGGGACACATTCATGCGCGAGCCTGTTGTCGCCTTTCTCGAATGAAACGAAACGACTTTCTTTCGTATTGAATACCCCATACTTGTATGCAATCGGGAAGCTACATTCTACGAGGTTAAGCTGTACAGACCACCAATTACCTTCCCTGGAGAGTAACACCGGATCAGTTTCCTTCCACGAATGCAATCTTGGTTCATTGCCCAGTAAGCAAACAACTTCGTGTTTTCGAAGCAAGGGGGCCTTTACACGGAATACGTGGGTGAAGTTTTTTGATGACTTGGATTTAAGCTTTACATCCGTATGCTTAAGTAATACATTATTGAACGGCGCAGTATAGAATGAATTTTCGAATTCCCCTGCATGGTTCCAGGTGTCGATCATTTCAACCTGCTCGAGATCCTTGCGGTCGAGATCGACAACTTTGTCGTTGCCCCATTCGGTGACGAGGTCGCCTTCCTTTGTTTTTAGGAAATATCGGTATCTAACACCATGCTTAGCTACCGACTTCCGATTGATTGCCACCCGAATAGTCCAGCTCTCATTATCCAGGTATTCCATTGGCAAAGCCTGAGCAGGATCATCATTTCCCAGCTCATCAATATTCCCGCTAATCCATAAACTCTGCCCGAATTCTGTATGAAAACGTAGGTTAAACTGAAGCTTCATCGCAATCGTTGGTTCTGTCTTTGGTCGTGAATTGGTTGTGTCTAAACGACACGATTTCACGAAAATAGAAAAAACATGTCGGGTTCTTGATTTTATTTCGAAAAATGTGTGAACTGATGTGAGTAGTGAGTGGTCAATAGTGAGTGGACTCCGAATATCAGACATTTCTTTTTTGTTTGAACAGCATAGGTAGTCACTAAGTC